>NZ_JAAGPO010000097.1:0-37231 GCF_017104825.1 Burkholderia sp. Ac-20345
TGCGCGCGATCTCGGCGCCCGC
This sequence comes from Burkholderia sp. Ac-20345, assembly GCF_017104825.1. Taxonomy (NCBI): domain Bacteria; kingdom Pseudomonadati; phylum Pseudomonadota; class Betaproteobacteria; order Burkholderiales; family Burkholderiaceae; genus Burkholderia; species Burkholderia sp. Ac-20345. The sequence goes on from NZ_JAAGPO010000097.1 coordinate 23, forward strand.
GCCGGCGCGGTGGCCGTGGCCGGCGATAGCGCCGGCGGCAATCTGGCGGCGGTCGCCGCACTGCAGTTGCGTGGCTCGGGCATCGCGATCGCGCACCAGTTGCTGCTGTATCCGGTCGTCGATTGCGCGACCGAGCATCCGTCGTACGAAACGCTCGGCAACGGCTATTTCCTGACGGCGGACATGATGCGCTGGTTCAAGCACCACTATTTCGACGACGGCGCCGATCGCGCGTCGCCGCTTGCCAGCCCGCTCGCCGAACCAGAGGTCTCGGGCGCGGCGCCGGCGACGATCGTCAGCGCCGAATTCGATCCGCTGCGCGACGAGGCCGAAGCGTATGCGCTGCGTCTCGCACAGGCCGGCACGCCGGTGACGCTGGTGCGCTGGCCGGGCCAGCTTCACGGTTTCGCGAGCATGCTCGGCGCGGTCGATGCGGCCGACCGCGTGCTGACCTTCGGCGCCGATGCGCTGCGCCGTGCGTTCGACGCGACGGAGGCACCATGACACTCGCCGGCACCCTGGAAATCGTCGACGAGCTGCGCGCGGGCCGGATGGTGCTGCTCGTCGACGAAGAGGATCGCGAGAACGAAGGCGATCTCGTGATCGCGGCCGATCACGTGACACCCGACGCGATCAATTTCATGGCGCGCTTCGGGCGCGGGCTGATCTGCCTGACGCTGACCGCCGAGCGCTGCGAGCAACTGAAGCTGCCGCCGATGGCCGATCACAACGGCACGCCGTTCGGCACCGCGTTCACCGTCAGCATCGAGGCGGCCGAAGGCGTGACGACCGGCATTTCGGCTGCCGATCGCGCACACACGATCCGTGCGGCGGTGCGGGCCGGCGCCCGCCCGGACGATCTCGTCCAGCCCGGCCACGTGTTCCCGATCGCCGCGCGCCCGGGCGGCGTGCTCGTGCGCGCGGGGCACACCGAGGCCGGCTGCGATCTCGCGGCGCTCGCCGGGCTCACGCCCGCATCGGTGATCTGCGAGGTGATGAACGACGACGGCACGATGGCGCGGCTGCCCGAGCTGAAGGCGTTCGCTGCGCATCACGGGCTGAAGATCGGCACGATCGCCGACCTGATCCATTACCGACGCGAACACGAATCGCTCGTCGAACGCGTCGGCGAACGGCCGCTGCACACACCGTGGGGCCGGTTCCGCGCGATCGAGTATCGCGACACCGTGCACGGCGCGCCGCATCTCGCGCTCGTGCGCGGCGAGCCCGATCCGTCGACGCCGGTGCTGACGCGCGTGCACGAATGCCACTCGCTGCTCGACCTGCTCGATGCGGAGCCCTCCGCGCATTCGTGGCCGCTGCACGCCGCACTGCAACGGATCGACGCGGCCGGCTGCGGGGTGGCGGTGCTGCTCGACTGCGACATGCGCGGCGACGCGATGCGGGTGCCGGCCGGCCCTGCGCGCCGCGACGGACGCGTGACGGGGATCGGTTCACAAATCCTGCGCGAGCTCGGCGTGCGGCGGCTGAACGTGCTGTCGAGCCCGTTCCGGCTGCCCGCGCTGTCGGGGCACGACCTGGAGATCATGGCGTTCATTCCGCTCGGCGACGACGATCCGGAAAGCGCACGGGGGACGCACGCGAATCCGCTGCGGGCGGCGTGAGGCGTTGACGCGGGACGGCGGGTCGGTTTTTCGCCTGACAGGCTATCGCTTGTTTTCGTCGAATACAGCCTTTGGTTTGTATTTTGACAACGCATCCCGCCCGTCCGGCGTCACGCAGCAATCCAGATCGACGGGCCGTGCGGCAGTGCGCTGCCGCTGGTTTCGACGAGCCATTCGTAAAACCGGGCCGTATTGCCGCGCACATACGCGTGAGGCGCACGCGCCATCTTCCGGCAGCGCTGCTCGGTCAGGATCGCCTGGCGCCCGGCGGGTTTCGGCAGGCGCGTCTGCTTCTGCTTGGGCTGCGACTGGCTGCTCATGCGGCTCTCCGGATGTTCTCGTCGTTTGCGGCATGCCGCATCGTCACGATGCCTTTGATCGATGCATTCCTGCAAACCGGCAGCATCGCCTGCGCCCGAACGCCACGGGCCGCCGTCTTATGCTTCATTCGACCGGATGGGGCCATCCACCTGGACGATGCGCACCGGTGCGGGTTGCGCACAATGATCGCCAAGCCCATTCCCGACGCCCGCCCCCACATGAAAACCGCCGACCTCACGACCGCGTTCAGCCCGCTGCAGATCGGCCCGCTGACGCTGCGCAACCGCCTGATCAAGTCCGCCACCAACGAGGGCATGACGCCGAACGGCGTGCCGTCGCGCGCGCTCGTCCGCTTTCACGAACGCATCGCCGAAGGCGGCGCCGCGCTGACGACCGTCGCGTACTGCGCGATCAGCGACGACGGCCGCACGTTCGTCGACCAGGCAAGGCTCGACCGGCCGACGGTCCGCCAGTTCCGCGCACTGACCGACGCCGTCCATCGCCACGGCGCCGCCGCATCCGCGCAGATCACGCACGGCGGCTGCTTCACGTTCCTGCCGTCGCTGTCGACCCAACGGCCATTGAGTGCATCGGGCGGCTTCAACAAGGTCGGCCTGATGAGCGGCCGCTTTCTGAAGCAGGCAATGACGCGCGACCAGATGTCGGCCGTCGCCGACGAATTCGCGCAGGCCGCACGCCATGCGCGCGACGCGGGCTTCGATGCGGTCGAGATCCATATGGGGCACGGCTATCTGCTCAGCCAGTTCCTGTCGCCGCTGTACAACCGCCGCCGGGATGCGTACGGCGGCGACGCGGCACGACGCGCCACGTTCCCGGTCGAGGTGTTGCGCCGCGTGCTCGATGCGGTGGGCCGCGACCTCGCCGTCGTCTGCAAGATCGGCGTGACCGAAGGCGTGCGCGGCGGCGGAACGGCCGACGACGCTTGCGAAATCGCACGGCGGCTCGAAGTCGAAGGCGCTCACCTGCTCGTGCTCAGCGGCGGGATGAACGTCGAATCGGTGTGGCAGTTGTTCGGCAGCCCGTTGCCCGGCGACGCGCGTGCGAATACCGACAATGCGATCGTGCGCGCCGCGATGGCGCTGCAGAAGCTCACCGAGCCGAAGATGGGCGCGTTTCGCGAGATGTATTTTCTCGAGCACTCGAAGAAGGTGCGCGCAGCTGTCAGGATGCCGCTCGCTTACCTCGGCGGCGTACGTTCGCGCGAGAACGTCGAGCTGGCGATGCGCGAAGGGTTCGATGCGGTGGCGCTCGCACGCGCGCTCGTGTTCGAGCCGGGTTTCGTCAACGGGCTGCGCGACGGCCGGCTCGCGCAGTCGGGCTGCACGTCGTGCAACCGCTGTGTCGTGTCGATGTACACGCCGGGCGGCACCGCGTGCGCGCTGCGCGAGCCGAACGACCCCGCGCCGAACCGCGTGCCGGCCGCCGGCGCGTGAGGCTCGGCGTGTGACGCGTGACGCGTGACGCCGGATGCGGGCGCCGGTGCCGCTCAGCCGGCGTCGCGTGCGCGGGCGAGCGCCGCGAGATTCCCTTCGCCGAATCCGTGGTGCCCCTTGCGCTGCACGATTTCGAAGAAGATCTCGCCGGGCCGGCGCTTGACGAAGGTCTGGAAGAACAGGCGCGGCACGCCGTCGCTGCCGATCTCGCCGTCGACCAGCACCGCGCGGCGGCGCAGCGCGTCGAGATCGACGCCGTGCCCCGGCAACCGCGCGTCGACGTCGTCGTAATAGCGGGCCGGCGGCTCGATGAATTCGACGCCGTTCGCGCGCAGCGCATCGACGCAGGACAGGATGTCGTCGGTGGCCAGTGCGACGTGCTGCACACCCTCGCCCGGATGGTCGGGCAGATACGCATGCATCAGCTCGGTGCGCCGCGTGCCTTCCTCGTACACCGGAATCCGCACCGCGCCGCACGGCGACACCATCACACGCGATTCCTCCGACACATGCCAATGCGCGTCGATTTCGTGGATCTCGCGAAAATGCAGCAGGTCGTGGTAGAAATCCAGCCACTCCTGCATGCGCCCCGCGCCGACGGTCTGCGTGAAATGATCGACCTGCTGCAGCCCGACTCCCACGCAGTCGAGATCGGTATGCGCGGTCGCGATGTCGATCGGCCGGAAATCGATGTCGAAGATCGAGATGTCGCCGACGCCACCCCGCTGGCCGTCGCGCCCGCGCCAGCGGTCGACGAAATAGAGGTGCGAATCGCCGATGCCCTGGATCGCCGGGATCTTCAGCTCGCCGACGCCGACCTTCTCGCCCTCGAACGCCCACGCGCCGAGCTCGATCGCACGCTCGAACGCGCGCCGGGCGCTGGCCACGCGCAGCCCGATCGCGCAGACGCCCATCCCGTATTCCTCCGCGTAGCGTGCGGCGAACGAATCGGGCTCGGCGTTGATCAGGAAATGCATCTGCCCTTGCCGGTAGAGCGTGACGTTCTTGCTGACATGCCGCGCGATCGCCTTGAACCCGAACTGCTCGAAGCGCTGCGCGAGCGCTTCCGGCACGGGCGCCGCGAATTCGACGAATTCGAGGCCGGCCATCCCGAGCGGATTGGCAGCCGGATCGCTAACGGGCGGCGTATCGCTGGACAGGGGGTGGGAATTGCCGGGCATTCCAGTCTCCGGGGACATGCGGTCGATGGGGATGGCGCCCGTCGCGTGCGGCATGCGCGGCCAGGGTGGCGACCGCGCATCCGCCCCGAACGGGCGAGTTTTCTATGCTGCCGATTTTAACCAGATCGTTCACGGCGGCACACCCTGGCCAAACGGGATATCGCCGCGCCGCCTAGTGCAAACCCGGAAAGCGTTCGATAATCGCACGGACTTGAACGATAATCGCGCACTCTGTCCGATTGGCCAATTGCCGCCGTACGGCGCGCGCCCTATTCTCCGTTCACCCATCGACTTCAATGCAGCATCGGACGCGGCGCCGCCACGATTCCTCGATGCGCCGTGCCAGGAGACACCGCCATGACCCCAACCTTCGACACCCTCGACGCCGCCGCCAGCGCCCGCATACGCAGCCAGGCCCGCAAGGCCGCGATCGGCAGCTTCGTCGGCGCCGTCGTCGACTGGTACGACTTCCTGCTGTACGGGATCGTCGCCGCGCTGGTATTCAATTCCGAGTTCTTCCCGAAAGTCAGCCCGACGATGGGCACGCTCGCGGCGTTCGCGACCTTCGGCGTCGGCTTCCTGTTCCGGCCCCTCGGCGGCGTCGTGTTCGGCCACTACGGCGACCGGCTCGGCCGCAAGCGGATGCTGGTGCTGACCGTGATGCTGATGGGGCTGTCGACGGTCGCGATCGGCCTGCTGCCGGCGTTTTCGACGATCGGCTGGTGGGCGCCCGTGCTGTTGGTGCTGATGCGCGCGGTCCAGGGGTTCGCGGTCGGCGGCGAATGGGGCGGCGCAGCGCTGATGGCCGTCGAAAGCGCGCCGAAGCAAAAGAAGGCGTTCTACAGCAGCGGCGTGCAGGTCGGCTACGGCGTCGGCCTCGTATTGGCCACGGGCATCGTGTCGATCCTGAACCACACGCTCGGCGAGGCCGCATTCAAGTCGTGGGGCTGGCGCCTGCCGTTCGTGTTCAGCATCGTGCTCGTGCTGATCGGGCTGTGGGTGCGCAAGAACATGGATGAATCCCAGGAGTTCGTCGAGAAGGTCGAACACGGCAACCGCAAGCTGCGCCTGCCGGTGCTGGAAGCGCTCACGCGCCATCCGAAGGCGTTCCTGCTGATCATTGCGCTGCGGCTCGCCGAACTGTTCACGATGTATATCGTCACCGCGTTCGCGCTCAGCTATTCGACGACGAACCTCGGCATGTCGCGCGACCTGTTCCTGAACATCGGCCTGCTGGTGGGCGCGGTGAGTTGCGTGACGATCCCGTGTTTCGCATGGCTGGCCGATCGCTACGGCCTGCGCCGCATCTACCTGATCGGCGCGCTGATCGGCGTCGCGTCGGCGGTACCGTTCTTCGTCGCGCTGGAGGCGCGGTCGATCGCGTGGATCGTGATCTTCTCGATCCTGCTCGCGAATGCCGCGCACGACATGGTCGTGAGCGTCCAGCAGCCGCTGTTCACCGAGCTGTTCGGCGCCGAATACCGCTATAGCGGCGCGGGCGTCGGCTACCAGTTCGCGAGCGTGGTCGGCGGCGGGTTCACGCCGTTCATCGCGGTCGGCCTCGTCAGCGTGGCCGGCGGTTCGTGGCACCTCGTCGCCGGCTATCTCGCGGTGGGCTGCCTGATCTCGCTGGTGGTCGCCGCGCGGATGCGGGCGGCGCAGTAACGCCCCGACCAGATGGCCGGTCCGATCCGCGGCCGGCCATCACACATCGCTCGACGTCGACCGGCAACACCCCGCTCCTCGCGTGCACGACGTCAAACACTGTCAGTTACACGCGTCGATTCCCCGTTTTCCCCTCCGAACATTCCACGCCGCCCGCCTACCAATGGCATCATATGGGCCTACGTCAGTCACCGATACGCCCCCATATCATGTCGAATCTCATCGTCCACGGCGGCACTCCGCTGCGCGGGGACATCAAGCCGTCCGCGAACAAGAACGCCGTCCTGCCGATTCTGTGCGCCACCCTGTTGACCGATCAGCCGCTGCGCCTCATCGGCGTGCCGGATATCACCGACGTGCGCAAGATCCTCGACATCTTCCGCACGCTCGGCAGCGACGTGTCGGTCGACTTCACGACGGGCCTGCTCGAACTCCACCATCGCAACACGAAATTCGATCCGGCCGTCCACCGGCTGCCGGAAGCGATGCGTTCGTCGATCATGCTGATCCCGCCGCTGCTCGCGCGCTTCGGCGTCGCGCGCCTCGAGAACGACGTGAAGGGCTGCACGCTCGGCGTGCGCGAGATCGATCCGCACGTCGAGGTGTTCGAGCGCTTCGGCGCGCACATCGAGCGCACGCCCGATTCGCTGATCGTCCGCACTGACGGCCCGCTGACGGCCAACGATCACTGGCTCGACTACGCGTCGGTCACGACCACCGAAAACTTCGCGCTGTGCGCGACCACCGCGAGCGGCACGTCGACGCTGATGAACGCAGCGTCCGAGCCGCACGTGCAGGAGTTCTGCCAGTTCCTCGCGATGATCGGCGTCGCGATCGAGGGTATCGGCACGTCGCGGCTCTGCGTGACGGGCGGCGGCAAGCTCGGTGGCGGCGAGTTCCGCTTCGCCGAGGATTTCCACGAGATCGCGACGTTCCTCGCGCTCGGTGCGATCACGGGCGGCGACATCACGGTGCGCAACTCGTCTCCCGAACACTTCCCTCTGATCGACCGCACGTTCGCGAAGTTCGGCGTCAACGTCACGCACCGCGACGGCTGGTCGCGCGCGGAACGCGATGGCCCGCTGCGCGTGCGCCGGCCGTTCACGCAGAACATCCTCACCAAGGTCGAAGCCGCGCCGTGGCCGTACCTGCCGGTCGACCTGCTGCCGATCTTCATCGCGCTCGGCGTGCGCGCGGAAGGCAGCGCGATGTTCTGGAACAAGGTCTACGACGGTGCGCTCGGCTGGTCCGGCGAGCTGTCGAAGTTCGGTGCGCACGTGCTGCTGTCCGATCCGCACCGCCTGATCACGTTCGGCGGGCTGCAACTGACGCCGGCGCGCGTCGAGAGCCCGTACATCATCCGCGTCGCGATCGCGCTGCTGATGGTGGCCGCGAGCATCGAGGGCCGCTCGGAAATCATGAACGCGCTGCCGATCCGCCGTGCGCACCCGCACTTCGTCGAGAACCTGCGCTCGGTCGGCGCGAACGTCGAGTGGACGAGCAGCGAGTAAGGCTGCGCCGGAGGCGGTACGTGTGACAGCGGCGCTGCCTCCTTCCCGCCGGTCCTTTCATGTCTGCGTCGACAGGCAGCCCGGCAGTCATCGACACTTCCCCGTCGACCAGCTCCGGCCGGCCGCACAATCCGCCACGCGTTACTCCCCGCCCCCGCAATCGACATCGCCCGCGCCCATGTGGTCGAACCCGTAGAGCATCACGGCCGTCGTGCCGCGCGCAGGGTTGCTCGGACGCTTCGCCAGGCTTTCGTCGAGTGGGGCCGACGGATACTGGACACTCGTGTCCATCAGGTTGTCAGGCACTGACCGTAACTCCGTTTCGGACAGCTTGCGCCCTTCCGCACGCGGCAACCCGAACGCCTTGCGCACGTCCGCTTCGTTCCACGTCCCCTTCAGCGTGATGGTGACCATCTGCAGGTCGCCGTGCTCCCAGTCCAGTTCGACCTTCGTCGCGAGCGGATGCACGCCGGCCGCGAGCCGGTCGGGGAACGCCGGGCCTTCGTAGTAGGCCTTCGTGTTCTTGCACGCATCGCCGGTGTTCCGGTACTTCTTCAGCGCGCAATTGAAGCGCTTGTCACGGTAGCCGAAGATCGTTTCGACGTAGCAGCCGAATTTCGGCGACGTCGTGCGCGGCCACGCACGCACGTCGACGGTCGGCTTCGGGAGCGGTGTGCCGGACGAAGGGTTCGCCGCGGCAAGCAGCGGTACGGCCGCGACGAGCACGGCCAACGCGGATTCGCAAATTTTCATTGTTCTGTTCCAGTCGAGGCGGCGATTCTAGCGCGGCTTGGCCAGCGAGAGCGTCCCCGCAATGCTGCGGAACAGCGGCAAGGCTTTCGGCATGTCTCCCACCCAGGTCGCGCACGTCAGGCTGATCCGGCAGCTCGGCGTGTCGGCGGTTGTCTTCGACGGTCATGTTCCAGGCGTGGGGCACGCATCCGGCGTCGAATCATGCAAGCCCCGGTCGCGCGTCGCGGCTGCGCCGATCTGCGCGATAATCGCCCATTCACGCGCGATTACCGCGCACCCAGAAGCCACCTTCCGACAATGAAAAAGCCCGAACTCGACCGACGCGACTGGATTGCCGGCCTCGAAAAGGGTCTGGCGATCCTCGAGGCGTTCGACAGCCAGCATGCGCGCATGACGCCCACCCAGGCCGCCGCGCGCACCGGTCTCACGCGCACGGCCGCGCGGCGCTACCTGCTGACGCTCGAATCGCTCGGCTACGTGTACACCGACGGCAAGCTGTACGGTCTCACGCCGCGCGTGCTGCGGGTCGGCTGGTCGTACTTCGATTCGGCACGCTTGCCGCGCACGGTCCAGCCCTATCTGCAGCAATTGAGCGCGTCGCTGAACGAGTCGGCGTACGTGAGCGTGCTCGACGGCTGGGAACTCGTGTTCATCGCGCGCAACGGCGTGTCGCGCGTGATGACGACCGGCTTTGTGCTCGGCGCGCGCGTGCCGGCGCCGCTCACGTCGCCGGGCGTCGTGCTGCTCGCCCATCATCCCGATCGCGAAGCCGTGCGCGCGTGGCTCGACGACACCGAACTGCCGCCGTTCACACCGCACACGATCACCAACAAGGCGCGCCTGCTCGAACAGGTCGACCAGGCCCGCGATGCGGGGTTCGCCGCGATCGAACAGCAATTGCAGGTCGGCGTGCGCGGAATCGCGGTGCCGCTGAAGAACCGTCACGGTGAAGTGGTCGCCGCATTGAGCACGAACATGCCGATCGGCGCGGAAACGACCGACGCGGCCGTGCGGCGCGTGCTGCCGCATCTGCAGGAAGCCGCGCTCGCGATGCTGAACGTACTCTAGGAAAGTTCGCCGATTGCCCCGTCTCCCTTCTGCTCGTTTCCGCAAATCACGACGACCTCGGTACCGTCATCGATCGGATAAGAGGACCACGCTGCTCGCGACGCACCATGGCAAGTACATCGAAAGGCCATCGCCGCTTCACCGCAATGCGTCGCGCAGCAGCGTAATGGCGGCGATTCCAGATCGAGGCCACCGCTGCGCCTGATCCGACGCAGCACGAGCACATAAGCGCGTAATCAGCGCGCTGGCCCGCAGGACGAGCCGCGCCACCGGCTCGTGGCATCGGCCCTCCCGCTCGAACCAGGCGACTTTCAACCAACCCTCAATCGAGATCCGCGCCATCGCGATTGAGCAACAGGCGAATGTCCTGCCCGGCGATCTGTCTCGTTTCAAGATGCTCGTTGACGGAAAGCGCCGCCGCATGCCCGACCGCATGACCGTAGGAAAAGCATTGCGCGGTGACACGGGCCGACGCGACGGCTTCATGCTCGGCAGACAGGCAGCGCCCGGCAAACAGCAGCGATTCGCCGGAGGCAGGGACGAAGCAGCCAAATGGCACTTCGTAGAAATCGTTGAGCAACCATTCGACGCGCGGCCGGTTTCCGGAGTGCAGCTCGATCGGCCATGGCGACCGCGCAATGCCGTCGGCGAATTTCGCGCCGCCGAGAATATCCGCATTGCGCAGCGTCGCGACGCCTTGCGCCTGCCGGGTCTGCCGGACGCCCACCTGGACGGCCGTGTCGTTCACCCAGCTCGCCTCGCAACCGGCGAGGTATTCGCGGAAAAACCGTGCATACTCGCGCGCCTGAATCCGCCCTTCGACTTCGGCATCCGAGAAATCGCGATATAGCACTGCGTTCAGTTCGCGGCCATCGCTCCCCGTGACACGCGTACAGTTGCACAGCAATTCGCCCGGCCGCGTGGTCGGAAACAGCCATATCTTGGTGCGCGGGAGCCGGTAGCCAGCGGTATTCGCGTGCGCGATATGCGCCATCACCTCGGCGGGCATGATCGTGTCGCGTCCATAGGCCGACACGAATCGCTCGACGTCGACGCCCATCAACCGGAAGATCATCGTCGGGTTCTGCACGTGCCCATGGTCGCCCATGAAGGTCGGCAATCCGGTCATCGCAACCAGATCCGCGTCGCCGGTCGCATCGATCGTGACCTTGGCCCTGACCTGTACCTTGCCCTCCTTCGTGTACAGCTGCGCGCCCGCGACACGGTCGCCTTCCATCAGGACCTCCGTGACGATCGCGTGATAGATCGTCGTCACGCCTGCTTCGGCGAGCAAGGCATCGGCGCTCTCACGCCAGGCCAGCGGCTCGTGAACGCGCGTATAGGTCTTGCCGTACTTGAGCGGCGCGCTCAGCCCGTCACGACGCTCCATCTGTGCAATGAACTCGTCGACGAAGCCATGCACCAGCTGCCGCGGCGGCGCGTCGCCATCGCTCGCCTCGTACAGGCCGCAGATCGTGCCGGACAATCCGGCAACCGCACCGCCGCCGCAAAAGCCGTACCGTTCGACCAGAATCACCTTGCATCCCTGGCGAGCGGCCGTGACGGCGGCAGCCAGGCCGGTTGCCCCGCCGCCCGCCACCAGGACATCGGCGTGCAGGACCTGTGCGGGGCGCTCGTCCGAGCAATGAACCGCGTATTGGATCGCCATCGAATGATCTCCTCGTTGGGCGCCCGCGGCCATCGCGAATCGTGGCCGCAAGCGCCATCATCAATTCGCAAACAGCTCGGCTTCCATCAGCTTGAGCTTCTCGGCGATCCGCTTCGGGCGAAACTCCATCTGCTCGAGCACATCCCGCTGCACGTCGATCCCCTTTGCCACCTCGGTAAGAACCAGACCGTCCGGCTCCACTTCGAACACCGCGCGCTCGGTAATGAGTTTGGCCGTCTGCCCGCGCTCCCTGACGTTCTTCATCACCGGATAGGTGATCTGCTCCGCCTGGGACACGAATTTCCTGACCCGCCCTTCACGCGCGATGCTGAGCCCGCCGGCCCCGATCTCGGCCTCGAGCCCGGCCGTCGTAAAGGTGCCGGTAAAGATCAGGTCCCGTGCGTTGTACGCGATGTCGATGAATCCGCCCGCACCGGGATTGAACGCACCGAAACGGCTGACGTTGACGTTGCCCGCGGCATCGAATTGCGCAAACGCGAGTGCCGCGAACCGGCAGTTCCCGCCATTGATGAAATCGAACTGGTTCAGGCCGTCGAGCAACGCCTCGGGATACAGGTTCGCGGAAAACTGCCAGCCGCTCATCACGAGGCCGCCGAAGGTGCCATGCTCGGTCGTCATCCAGTAGTCGTTGATCCGGTCGCCTTCGAACAGGCCGTCCTCCCACATCGTCAGCGGGGCATCGGACGATGCGCCGAATCCGAAGATGCTGACCGTCTCGCGAGGCACTTCGCGGGCAGCTCTCCGCGCGACGATCTTGTCGATCGACAGCGGCAGCGGCGCGAGGCCGTTGAAGGCTGGCGGCTGGCCGCCCAGATAGGCTGCGTCGAACGGCGTATCCGTCACCATCAGTTGCTCGGCGTCGACCACGACATGATCGACCAGCACCCCGGGAATCTTGACGTCCTGGACGGCGCGCGTACGCCGTTCGGTGACGCGCTGAACCTGCGCAATCACGCGGCCGCCGCATGCCTTGACCGCAAGCGCAATCGCAAGCGACGACGACATGAGCGCCTCGCTTTCGAACGACAGGTTGCCGAACTCGTCCGCGCTGGATGCGCGAATGATGCCGACATCGAGTTTGCGCGTCGGGTAAAACAGGAACTCTTCGCCGTTGAACTCGACGAGCCTGATCAGATCTTCCTCGCTGCGCCCCGTCAGCTTGCCGCCATGCTGGCGCGGATCGACATAGGTTCCCAACCCGATCCGCGTGAGGTAGCCGGGCCCTCGCCGCGCAACCTCGCGCAGCCAGTGCATGCTCGCGCCGATAGGCCAGCTATAGGCTTCGATCGCATTCTCCCGGATCAGCCGCATCAGTTCCGGCCGTTTGCCGGTGCGCGGATCGACCGGATTGACGTACGAGCCCGATACGATGCGTTTCATCAGCCCCGGCTTGGCGACCCAGTCCATGCCCTTGATCCCCATCGAGTCGCCGGTGCCGCAGGGAAAATAAAACGAGAGGTTCGCGGGCGAACCGACCTGATCGTGGCGCTCGCGAATGGCCCGCAGGATGCGATCCGGCGTAATCCATCCGATCACGCCGACACTCGCCACCTCGCAGCCGTCGGGAATCTTCGAAACGGCTTCCTGCGCTGAGCAAATCTTGGTCATGCTTTGACTCCGAAGGCATTGAGGGTCGCCTTCGCGACCGGATGTTCGCAGTTCTCGGCGAACAACAGATTGGCTTCCGCATCGCGAATCTCGCCGTGGGCGGCGAAGCTGTCGCGGAAATAGCGTTTGGTGGCGACGACGGCGGGCAACGGATAGCTCGCGAGCGTGTTCGCGACCTCCAGCGCCATCGGCAGCGCGCTCGCATCCTGTGTCACGTAATCGGCGAGGCCAAGGCGCTGCGCCTCGGCGCCGTCGATGACTTCGACGCCCCACGCGAGGCGCCGCGCGGTTGCCGGCGTGCATCGGCCCAGCAGGAATTCCAGGCCCCACGGCGGAATCCAGCCGATCTTCACTTCCGGCATGTGCCATCGGCACGTCGCGGTCGTCACGACGAGATCGCATGCCGCGGCAAGCGCCACCCCGCCGCCCAGCGCAAAGCCCGACACGGCGCACAGAACCGGCTTGCGAAGCATCGAGATGCTCCGCGCCAGCGCGGCCGTCACCGCTTCGTGCTCGCGCATCTCGGCCATGCTCATGTTGCCGAGTTCCTTGAGGTCGCTCCCCGCGCAAAAGCCCGGTTCGGTACCGGTGAGGACGATCGCGCGGACGTCGTCGTTCGCCTCGGCGTCGCGCAATGCGGCTTTCAAGCCGCAGATCAGTTCGGTGCCCAGCGCGTTACGACGCCTCGGGCGATCGATGGTCAGGATGTTGACCGCTTCTTGATGCTCGCTCAGTAACATGAAATACCCTCCGAATGTGCTCAGGTCGTAGCCGGTTCATTGGCTGACGTACGCGCCGAGTCGTTTCGCTCGATACGAATGAACCAGGACGCCAGGATGCCGACGAGGACGCACCCGGCCAGGAAGATCCAGCCGTTCGAATAGTCCTTGCCCGCCGAAGTGGTGACGATGAGGCTCGCGAAAATCTTCGCGCTGAAGGCCGCGACGACGTAGCCGACGCCATTCACGAATCCCATGGCCTTGCCGTACACCTCCGGGGTGAAGATTTCGGCCGGCACGGTAAGGAACGGCCCCCACGCCATATTTGCGAAAAAGCCCATCCCGCAGAGCGCGAACGCGAGGAGTTGCTGGTTGCCGTCTCGCAGTGTCGCGATCACCAGCAGGAACGGGATCAGCCCCGTGAAGCAGGTCGCGATCATGACGCGGCGGTTGCCGCGAAAAACCTTGTCCGACAGGTAGGAAGACACGAAGCTGCCGATCGCGCCCGCCACGAAATAGAGGCCGGCCCACAAGCCCATCGTCTGGATCTTGAAACCGAACTTGTCCGCGAGATAGAGCGGAATCCAGATCGATGCGCCCCAATAGGTCACCTGCATCACGACGTCGACCACGACGACCGCGATATAGGCAGGATGCTTGAACAGGTCGAGGAACGAAAAATGCTTGACCGTCAGGATCCGGCGTTGCACGTCGGTGAAGTTCTTGCCGTCCAGAACGCCCGCCTCGATCTCGTCCTTGTAGCTGTATTCGAGCTCCGCGCGAGTGATGCGGGGATAGTGTTCGGGACGGTCGTAGACGAAATACGCGATCAGGGCCAGCGGGATCACGCCAAGCGCGCCGGAGATGAAGAACACCAGACGCCAGCTACCCGTGTGTGCGGCCAGCTGCGTCGCGAAGATGCTGGCCCATGCCGGCGTCAGGATCCACGCCCACGACAGCAGTGCCTGCGCCCGCGCCCGCCCTTCCTTGTTGAACCACCGCATCAGCACGCGGGCCGACGGAACGTACTCCGTGCCGACCAGTATCCCGAACAGCGCCATCCGGATGAAGTACTCGTTCCGGCTGTGCAGGAAACCCATCCACGCAGTCATCAACGACCACGAGATGACCGAGAAGATCAGCATCTTCTTCGCACCGTACTTGTCGGTCAGCACACCGGACACGTATTGCGAAGGCCCGTAGAAGATGAGCATCAGGAATGTGCCGGTACCGATATCGGCGGCGCTCATCCCGATGTCGGCCGCAATCAGCGGGTTGAGCAGATTGGTTTTCACGCGATCCAGGAACTGGATGCTGTAAGCCACGAACAGCACGGTGGCAATGATCCACCGGTAATCGACTCTCGGTTTCATACGGTTTCCTTACGATTCGATTCCTACGCCAAGTCACATATCATTTGGATATCGCTGATATGTTAGTAGAATATTAATCAGAAACTCGATCGTCAAAGCGGGTATACCCGCGCAACTACGCAGGCTGGCCGGCACGCAGGGGTTGGATGCACGGCGCGAGTCGCGCTAATATGTTAGTGACATTTTTCAGGCGACGACCCATGTACCAGACCGAACAGACCAGCGGATCGCTTGCCGATCAGGCCCATCAGCAACTGGAAGAACTCATCGTGACACTGAAGCTGGCGCCCGGCAGCGTATGGTCGGAGGTGTCGCTCGCGGAGAAGTTGAATACCGGGCGCACACCGGTTCGCGAAGCGGCGCAACGATTGGCCGCGGCGCACCTGCTGGAGATCGTGCCGCGTCACGGCATCATGATCACGGTACCCAATATCCATGATCAGTTGCTGGTGCTCGAAACCCGCCGCGAACTGGAGCGCCTCATTGCCCAGCGCGCGGCACGGCGTGCGCTGCCCGACGAGCGGAGCCAGATGCGGGAAGTCGCCGCGAAGCTCGAGGTGGCCGGCGAGTCACGCGACGTGCTCGCGTACCTGCGAAGCTTGTATGTCGCCAATCGGCTCATGGCGCAGCTCGCGCGCAACCGGTTCGCAGCGGAGGCCGTCGCGCCGTTGCATGCGCTGTCCCGGCGTTTCTATTTCATCCATCACACGGACCTGAACGATCTGCTGAAGGTCAGCCAGCAGCACGCCCGTGTCGCACGTGCGATCGCCGACGGCGACGAGCGGGAAGCCGGACTCGCGGCCGATACGATGATGGACTACGTCGATGCCTTTACGAGGCAATCCTTTACGCGTGATTTCGAGCCGCATCAGATCTGATGCCGTGCGACCGCTTCGAACTTTTTGATCCACGAAGCGGCTCGGGCGGAAACGCACGCGATCGGTCACGCGGACGTTGCGCGGCAACGGGCACCGGCAGGCTCGCGTACACGACGGTCAGGCGGCCCTTGCCTTACCCGATCCGCCACCAGCGCGGCAGCAGATCGCGCACCTCCCGCCGCCGGTAACGGTCGTCGATCAAGTGCACGACGCCTTCGTCGTGCTCGGTGCGGATCACGCGCCCGGCCGCCTGCACGACCTTCTGCAAGCCCGGGTACAGGTACATGTAGTCGTAGCCGTTGCCGAAGCGCGCGTCCATCGCGCGCCGCATCTGCTCGTTGACGTCGTTGACTTGCGGCAGCCCGAGCGTCGCGATGAACGCGCCGATCAGCCGCTCGCCGACCAGGTCCACGCCTTCCGAGAACGCCCCGCCCAGCACCGCGAAACCGACGCCGCGCCCGCCCGCGTCGAAGCGCGCGAGAAACGCGTCGCGCTCGCTTTCGGCCATGCCGGGCGCCTGCGCCCAGACGGGCACATCCGGATGCCGCGTCTGCATCAGCGCAACCACGCGCCCCAGGTAGTCGAAGCTGCTCAGGAAGCCGAGATAGTTGCCGGGCCGCGTCGCGTATTGCGCGGCGATCAGGTCGACGATCGGTTCGAGCGAACGGTCGCGGTCGCGCCAGCGCGTCGACACGTGGCTCGCGACGCGTACCGTCAGTTGCTCGGCCCGGAACGGCCCGTCGACGTCGAGCCAACCGGTGTCGCCGGGCAACCCGAGGGTGTCGCGGTAAAAGTGAAACGGGCTCAGCGTGCCCGAGAACAGCACGGTCGCGCACGCGGCTTCGTAGCGCGGCGCGAGAAAGCCGGCCGGAATCACGTTGCGCACGCAGAGCGTCGACTGGACGCGGCGCCGGCGGCCGGCCGACCCAACGCCGTCGAGCGCCGGCTGGCGCGGCATCGGTTCGCCATGCAGCGTCGCGTCGAAGATCGACGCGCTGTCGAAGGCGTCGGCAAGCACGCCGAACTGGATCGCCTCGAAATGAAAGCGCAGCAGCGCGTCGCCGTTCGCGCGCGGCGCGTCGGCCAGGTGTTCGCCGATCGCCGCGACGAGATTCTGCACGGCCGACACGATCGGGCCCGGTATCTCGGGATACGCGGCATAACGCTCGGCCTGCACGCGATTGACCGTGCCCCATGCGCGGGCCAGCCGGTCGAAAGCCTTGCGCAGCGCCGCGGGCGCGGCCTCGCGCGCAGCCGCGAACGCGAACGGGTCGAGCGACGCGCTGTACATCTTGCGCGCGCGATCGAGCAGGTTGTGCGCTTCGTCGACGAGCACGCCGACGCGCCACTGGTTCTGCTGCGCGAGCGTGTGCAGCATCGCGCTGCCGTCGTAGTAGTAGTTGTAGTCGCCGATCATCATGTCGGACCAGCGTGCGAGCTCTTGAGACAGGTAGTACGGGCACACGTCGTGCGCGAGCGCGGCCGTGCGCACCGTGTCTCGATCGAGCAGCCCTGCCTCGATCGCCGCATCGCGTGCGGCCGGCAGCCGGTCGTAGAAACCTTTCGCGAGCGGGCACGATTCGCCGTGACATGCGCTGTCCGGATGCTCGCACGCCTTGTCGCGTGCGACGAGTTCCAGCACGCGCAGCGGCAGCGCGGGCGTGCCCGCACCGAGCGTCGTCGCCGCTTCGAGCGCGAGTGCGCGACCGGGCGTTTTCGCGGTCAGGAAGTACACATGGTCGAGTTCGCCCTCGCCGCAGGCTTTCAGCAGCGGAAACACGGTGCCGAGCGTCTTGCCGATGCCGGTCGGCGCTTGTGCCATCAGGCAACGCTCGTCGCGTGCCGCGCGATAGACGGCCACCGCCAGTTCGCGCTGGCCGCTACGAAACTGCCCGTGCGGAAACGCCAGCGCGCGCAGTGCCGCATCGCGCGCCGCGCGATGGGCCGTCTCGCGCTCGGCCCAGCCAACGAAGCACGCGCACTGCTCGGCGAAGAACGTCGCGAGCTCGGCCGCCGCCAGCGTTTGCGTCAGCACCGTCTCGCGCTCCGACACGATGTCGAAATAGACGAGCGCAACGTCGATGTCCTGGAGGCCGCGCGCATCGCACATCAGGTGCGCGTAGACCTTCGCCTGCGCCCAGTGCAGTGCGCGATGGTTGGCCGGCATCGCATCGAGGCTGCCGCGATAGGTCTTGATCTCCTCGAGGCGGTTCGCCACCGGATCGTAGCCGTCCGCGCGGCCGCGCACGGTGAGCGTGCCCCACGTGCCCGTCAGCGCGATCTCGGTTTCGTAGCGTGCGCCGCGATTCGACGTGACCGCACCGTGGCCGGCGATGCCTTCGAGCGCTGTGGGCGCGGGCGTGAAGCGCAGGTCGAGATCGCCGCGCCGCGCGGTGAACTCGCACATCGCCCGCACCGCGACGACGTAGCTCATGCGGACAGTCCCGCCGCTTCGGCGTGCGCGATGCCCTCGCCGGCCCACTCGACGTCGATCACGCGCACCGGAATGCCGTGCGCGACGCAGTACGCGAGCCAGCGCGTCTGGTTGTCCTGGAGGCGGTCGCCGGGGCCTTTCACTTCGATGAGCTCGTAGCGGCGCTCGCCGGGCCAGAAGCGGACGAGATCGGGCAGCCCCGACCGGTTGCCGCGGATATCCGCGAGCAGGCGCGTGAACCACAGCCGCAAGTGCTCGGGCGGCAGGCACGCGAGCGCCTCGTCGAGCAGTTCGTCGCTCAGCACGCCCCAGAACACGAACGGCGATTGCAGCCCCGCCTTCGTCGCGAAATGCCGGCGGATCGTGTCGCGATATGCACCCGAATCGAGTTGCGCGAAGCACGAGGCGAACGCGTCCGCACGGCGCGCGACGAAATCGGGCGCGTGCAGGTCGGCCGGGCCGCGCTGGAACGGGTGGAAGAACGCACCGGGCACCGCGGCAAACACGGGCTCCCAGCACAGCAGCCCGAACAGCGAATTGATCAGCGTGTTTTCGACGTAATGGACCGGTGAAGCCGGTTGCGCGAGATGGTCGCGAACCGCGAATTCGACACTGACGAATGCATCGGGGCGCGCGATCACGAGCGTTTCGCGCGGCACGTCCGCCGCTGCGGCCGCACGTTCGACGCGCTGGCCGAGCCGGCGCTGCAGGCGCGGCAGCATGCGCTCGACACGCTGGCGCTCCTCGTCGCTCTCGAAGCCGCCGCGCGCATCGAGCGCCAGCGCGAGCGCATCGTCGTCGCGCCCGCAGCGTTCGAGCACGCGGATGCGCCGGTGGCGGCTGCCGGGCCATGCGCTGCGTGCATACGCGTCGAGCGCGGCGGCCCAGTCGGCGCGGCGCTCGCAGGTCTGCCCGAGCGCGAACAGCAGCTTCGCACGACGCGTCGCGAGCCATGGCTGCGCGCAGCCGACCGCGTCGATCGCGCGCATCAGGTCGTCGAACGGCAGATCGTCAGGCCATGCGTCGAGCGCATCGCGGCACATCTGCAGCGCGAGATAGGTATCGACGTCGCCGCGCTGCTGGAACGCGCGCGACGACGGTGCGATCGGCACGCTTTCGTACTGGAACACGCCGAGATCGGCGAGCACGAACTCGCTCCAGTCCTGATGGAGATTGCCGAAGAACATCAGGCGCAGCCGGTCGCACAGCGCGCCGACCGTCACGCGCAGCACGCGGTCGCCGGCCTGCGCGCACCACGCGTCGAGCGGTTGCGCGACGTCGTGCGCGGGACGCAGCCGTTCGAGCCATTCGGGCTTGCGCTCGCCCGCATGCGCGGCGAGTGCCGGGAAGATGCGCAGCAGATCGGCCTTGGTCGACAGTGCGAACAGTTCGTCGAGCGTCAGCGCGGGCGCCGGATCGACCCAGCCGAGTTCGACGAGCGGCGCGGCCGCGTCGAGCGCGCAGCCGATTTCGTCGTACACGAGCTTGCTGGCGCGGAAATCGGACCCGTTGCGCATCAGCATCCGCACGAGCAACGCGCGCGACGCCTGCGGCAGCGTGGCGAACTGCCGGACGAACGCGTGCTCGTGCGCGTCGAACAGGTCGTCGTAACGCGCACCGAGCCAGGCCAGCGCGCGTTCGAAATTGGTCAGGTAGTAAAACGCCGGGGGCGTCGGCGAAGCAGGCGTCACGGTGATCGATCACTGTACATTTGTACAGGTCGAAATCATATCAAATGTGGCGGCGGATGCCGCATGCCCCATCGGCCATCGGCTGCCCGGCGGCGGTCAGAACTGGTAATTCACCGACATGTCGAACACGCCGTTGGTCGACTGCTGCGTGATCGGGCTGCGCGCGGCGCGGCCGACGAGCTGCTCGATCGCACCGTCGATCGTGATGAACCAGTGCTTGTTCAAGAACCAGGCCATCGTTACACCCGCGCCGAACGACTTGAGCCCGGCCCCCGACGAATAGGCCGGCAGCCCCGAGCGCGCGGCGGCGCCCTGGCTCACGCCGAACCAGCTGTTCATGTAGCGCGAATCGGCGAACGACACGGTCGGCCCCGCGAACCAGAAGAAATGCTCGTTGCTGCCCGGCAGCGGCATGTACGCGGAGAAATCGCCGACCCAGCCATTCGAGCCGCCGAGGCTGCGCCGGATGTCCGCGCGCAGCACGAGCGGAAATTCCTTCGAGATCACGTAATCGGCCGCCAGTTTCATCACCGGGGCCGCGTTGATGTTGTCGAGGCCGTTCAGGTGCTGGATATCGTCGGCCGAGCGGCGCCCGAGGTCGTAACCGACGGACAGGCTCACGCGCCAGTTCGGCCCGCGCAGCACGTTCGCGCCGAGCCCTTCGCCCGTCGACAGGAAGAACAGGTCGCGATAGCGGATATCGATAGTCGGGCCGCCCATCACGCGATAGCGATCGGAGCCCGCATAGCGCGGCTGCAGCGTCATCGCGGCGCCCATGCTGATATCCCAGGTGGAGACGTTCGGCTCGTACAGTTTTTCGAGCGGCACACCCGCCGAGTATTGCCACTCGCCGAGCGGCGAAGGCGTCTGGGCCGCCGCGTCGCGGGCGCCGGCCGTGGCGAGCGCAGCGCAGGCCGACACACCGGAAACGAACCGGCGTGCGCCGGGTGACAGCAAAGGGCGAGCAGCAGTCATGAAGGCAGTCCCCGTCGGTTGCGCGAAACGAACCCGAAGGAAAGCGCATTGCGCTTCTTCGGCTGCAGCGGCTGGCAGCCTGCGGCGCGAACGTAGCATGCGCTGAATTAACGGACATCCTACGCGACGCGTGCGCGGACGCAAAGCGCCCGCTGCGCGCGGGCACTTTGCCGTACGCCGGCATCGACCGGTGAAGCGTGGTGGAATCAGAATCGCTCGACGTGATAGTCGCCGGCCAGTGCGGCCGGGCTGCGCGTCGACATCATCCGCGAGAAGCCGTCGGCGAGCCGTCCGAGCGCGAGCTGCTTCTGGCTCGCGTCCCAGTGCGTATAGGTGTCGTACGCGGCATCGTCGAACGACACGGTGACGGCAACCGGGTGGCCGCTCGCGCGAAAGCCGATCTGCAGCACCCCGCCCGGCAATTCCTCGATGTGATAGCGCAACGAGCGCGATTCGAAATAGCGGCCCAGCACCTGAGCGATCGCGCGCTTGTCTGGCGATTGCACGTGAATATCCATGAGGGTCCTCCTTTTCAGTGTTCGCGCGGACGGTTGTGTGCACTGCTTCCTGCCGGCATCCGAATCGGCGGCGGATGCGACGGCGGGTCGCCGTGCGGTAGCCCTTCGGGCACGGGCGGATCGACGGGATCGTCGTGCCCGGGTGGCATCGGATCCGGGTCGACGTCGGGTGTCGTCGGCTCGGGGCGGTGCAGCGTGAATGGCGTCTTCATGTGTCTCCTGCGCGACGGCGCGCGCATCTCGATAGCGCTGCAACCATGCGCAAGCGGCGTGCCCGCCGCCGCACCGCCGCGTCACCTTGTTGTCGGCTCTGGTCGGACGCTGCCATGCGCTCAGTCGTCATAGGCGGCCATCACCAGCCGCATCGTGCCCCCTCCGCGGCCAGCCGTACCGCGAGCGCGAACCGGTCGGACGGCGCGCATTCCGCGACGAGCGCCTGCTGCGCGCTCGGGCGTCGTAGACGGTGTCGTTCAGTTCGCGTACGTCGTCCTTGCCGTCGAACATGCGCTGCTCGGGCCGATGGCCGCGCGATTCGCGCTTCCACGTGTCGAAACGCTCGCGCACATGGGAGAAATCGCCGCCGCATACGTTCGCGTCGTAACGTATCCTTTCTGTGAATGCATTCATCACGATGTCCTCTCGTCCACGCCGACGGCGCGCGATGCTGCGCCGCGCCCCGTGCGGGTTCGCCGACGTGCAAGCGTCGCGCCGTCGTGAGCGCGCAGGCATGGCGCTTGCGCCCACATCCATGACCAAGGAGGTTCGACCATGACCGTTCACGCCACCGGCCGCCACGACGCCGTGTCACCGGCTGCCGGACTGCTCTGGCTCGCCACGTCGCGCCCGCCGTCGGAAGACAAGACGGAGGAGCGCATCGACGAGGGACTCGAGGAGACGTTTCCGGCCAGCGACCCGCCCGCCGTTGGCGGCGCGACCCGTATCGATCCTGCCAAGCCGTCCGGCGAGCACGAACGCCGCTCGCCGCACGTCCCTTCCCCGCCCCCCGATCACGGCTGACGGCGGCACCCGGCTCGCGCTGCGCGGCGGCGCAGCGGCGCGCCGGAGCAATCCGGAGTTGATCTGATGAAACGCCTTGAACGCAGATGGCATGAAATCAGCGGCGCCGCCGGTGTCGCCGCGCTGGCTGCAATCGAAAGCGCGGTGGTGCTCGCGATCGTCGCGATGACGGGCATCGGCCACTGACGTCCTGCCCCGCCCGTTCGCGGCTGCCGCCGTGGAAGATGTACAAGCGGGCTGGCAAATTTCTCCGTCACGTGAGCACCGCTCACTCAGTGCGCGGCCGCCACCGTCTGCGCGAGTTGCCGGGCGGCGGCCAGATGCGCGTTCAGCATCGGCAACGCGTTGGCCGCGAACGCGCGAAGCTGCGGATCGCGGCCGTTCCGCGCCTCGGCTTCGTAAAGCCGGATCGCCGCCTCGTGCGCGCGCGGGCCGGCCACCTCGACATAAGCCGTGTCGAACACATGGCCTTCTTTGGTTCGCAACGCGGTCACGGCCGGATCGACGAGCATCCGCGACTGGACCGGTACGCCCTTGGCCGCGCCGAGCCGGCGCAATTCGCCGGCGATCCGTCCGTGATCGTCGACCATCCGGCGCGCGAACGCCTTCACATTCGGGTTCGACGAGCGGTCGAGCGCGAGCTGACTGGCCTGCCGCTCCACCTTGCCGATCATGCCGGCCTTGTCGACGAACTCGACATCGATACCGGTCGGCCGCTGCGTCATGCCGGCCTCGTCGGCGGTCGTGCCGGGGCGGATGACGCCCGGCGCGACCTGCGCTGACGAAGCGGGTGCCGCCTGTGAATGCGGGAGCGCGGCGGCGAATGCGCCGACGGTCGCGGCGAGCACGATTGCCGCCGGTCGGCGGGTTCGATTCGTTTTCATCCGGACCTCCGTGTGTCGCGACGGAGCGGGCCGGTGCCTGCCCGTGCATCACGCTACTCGCGGCGGATCTGCAGCCTGTAGTGCACGCCGCTCACGCCGTCAATGTTGTGCACGACGCGGATCGCCGTCGACACGACCGACGGCACGCGCATCAGGCAAGCGTGCCTGCCGCTCGTGCCGTTGTGCATGCCATTGCATCCATCGCGCCTCCTTGCCTCGTGGATGACCGGGCGAGCAGCCGCGCCGGCGCCTACCGCCCGCGTGGTTTCCGATCGTGCGCAACGTCCGGCGCGACGTCGGCGATCACGCTCGCCAGCGTCGGCATGTCCACCGGCTTGCGTAGATACGCGTCGAAGCCCGCGGCCATCGCGCGGTGCCGGTCGGCGTTGCCGGCGTGTGCCGTGACCGCGACAACGGGCAGATGCGCGCTGCCGCCCGGCAAATGGCGGATGCGATCGAGCAGCCAGAAGCCGTCGCCGTCCGGCATCGCGAGATCCGACAGCACGACGCTCGGCGCCTGCCGTTCCAGCACGTCGAGCGCGTCGTGCCCCGATTGCGCAGTCGACACCTGCGCGCCCATCGTTTCGAGTGCCGCGGCGAGGCTCGCGCGCGATGTCGCGTCGTCGTCGACGACGAGCACGCGCTGGCCGTCGAGCGCCACCGTGTCGGCCGCGCCCGCCGCGTGCAGCAGGCTCTCGGCCGGATCGTCGACGTCCCAGCCGGCCGGCAGCGTGACCGTGACGGTCATCCCGCGTCCGGTGCCGGCGCTCGTCGCGACGACATCGCCGCCATGCAGTTGCGCGATGTTGCGCACGATCGACAGGCCGAGTCCGAGGCCGCGCTTCGGCGACGTGAATGCGCGTTCGGGCCGGCTGAACGTCTCGAACAGGTGCGGCAGGTATTCCGGCGCAATGCCCTGCCCGGTATCGGCGACCGACAGCCGCACGCGCTCGCCCGCACGGGCCAGCGACACGACGATGCGGCCGCCCGGTGGCGTGAACTTGATCGCATTCGACAACAGGTTCGACAGGACCTGGCGCACGCGCTCGCGGTCCGCAGGAATCACGCAGGTCGGCATCTCGTACGCGGTCGACAGTTCGAGCCCGTGCGCCTGCGCCGTCGCTTCGAGTTCACGCGTGGCATCGCGCACGACTCGCACGAGATCGACCGGCACCCGCTCGAGACGCAACCGGCCCGTCGCAAGCGCCGATGCGTCGAGCAGGTCGGCGACCATGTGCGACAGCGACCGCGCGCTGCGATCGATCGCGTCGACCGCCTGTTGGGCGAGCCCCTGACCGTCCGCGTTGCGCAGCACCTCGACCCATCCGTAGATCACGTTCAGCGGCGTGCGCAGTTCGTGCGACACCGTGGCCAGCAGCTCGTCCTTCAGCCGGTTCGACGTGTCCGCCTGGGCACGTGCGTCGCGCGCGCCGCGCAGCGAGCGCATGTTGCGCCGCTCGCCGCGGCGCCGTTCGTGCGCGTCGCGCAGCGTCATCGACAGGCCCGTGCAGTTGCCCTGCGCATCGACGATCGGCGACGCGGCGAAGGTCGCACGAAAACGGCTGCCATCGCGCCGCACGCACAGCACGTCGAGCGGACCGACGGGCGCGCACAGCTCCGCGAACGACGCAGGCAACGGATGCCGCCGCAACCAGCGCGGCGCGATCATCGCGGCGATATCGCAGCCGGCGGCCTGCGCCGCGTCGATGCCGAAGATTCGTCGCGCGGCCGGGTTCCAGCTCATGATCCGGCGTGCGGCGTCGACGCCGACGATCGCATCGGGCGAAGCGTCGACCACACGGCGCAGCAGGACGTCGTCTCGGACAGGCAGATGTGCGTCAGGTGTCGGCTCGCGATGCGCCGGGCGAACGGCACCATCGCCGTCGTCATGGGGTTCGCGCAGACGATGGTTCGCGAGCAGCGGCTTCACGGCCATCACGATCACGCACTCGACGAAGCTGATCGCGACGAATGCGCCGGCCTGCGCGAGCAGCGTGGCCAGCGGCGCATCGCGCCACCAGAGCGCACCGATGACGGCCACGCTCGAGGCGGCTGCAACGAGACCGCCGCCGAACGACGTCAGCCATGCGGCAGCCGCAACGCCTGCATAGAAAGGCAGCGGCGCAAATGACGCGTGCTCGCCGATGACCCGAACCGCCCACGCCTGCAGCGCGGACGCCAGCCCGACGGCCAGCACGATCCATGCACCCTGCCGTAACAGCTCACGGGTCAGGGTCCTCATTGCATCCTTGCCTCGCGCCGGCTCTGGTCGCACGGCGTCATGCCGCTGGTCGACCCTCCGGCCTGCCGTCGAGCGTGCCGGGCGAGTATGGTGGCATCAGCAAGCGCCATGCCCGATGCGGACAACTGCCGGCTGGATGGTGCGCCCGCCGGCTTTCCGCCGCGCCACGGCCGGTCGGGTGCCGGTAGGTATCGCGGGCGCCATCAACGCACCATGGCCGCAACCGGCTTTTTCATCGGAATGATGTAAAAAAGCACCAATACGACCCTGGATGGCCCAGAAATGCCGCGATTCGTGTCAGGAATCGATGGGCTGTTTCTTCTGCCCCCGCCGTGCACATTGGAATTTTCTATTTTGCGGCACCTTCACGGTCGTTTCGCTGTCGATGATAAATATTGCAATCAACGGAACGCGCGATGCCGATTTTCAAAACGGCTCGCCAATTCCGATTAATGCCGATGGGAGAAACCGCAAACCGGTCGAAGCAACGTGCAGACAGCCGCCGGTTGTCCGGCCGGTCCTCCGCGATGCGCATGCTGCTCGGCCGCATCGAGAAAATTGCGCCGACCCACGCCAGCGTGATGATTGCCGGCGAAAGCGGGGTCGGCAAGGATATCGTCGCGCGCCGGCTGCACGATCTCAGTGCCCGGCGGGATGGCCCGTTCGTCCCCCTGAACTGCGGTGCGATTCCGCCCGATATCGCGGAATCGCAATTGTTCGGGCACGAGAAAGGCAGCTTCACCGGCGCGATCGCGCAGCGGGAAGGCTTCTTCGAAGCCGCACGCGGCGGCACGCTGCTGCTGGACGAGATCGCGGAAATGCCCGCGCCGCTGCAGGTGAAGCTGCTGCGGGCGATCGAATCGAATGTGATCGTGCGGGTGGGCGGCACCGAGCCGATTCCGCTCGACGTGCGGATCGTGTCGGCCACGCGACACAACCCGGCTGAAGCCGTGCGCGACGGCCGGCTGCGCGAGGACCTGTTTTACCGCCTCGCCGCGTTTGCGCTGTACGTGCCGCCGCTGCGCCAGCGCGACAGCGACATCGAGACGATC
Organism: Burkholderia sp. Ac-20345; assembly: GCF_017104825.1. NCBI lineage: Bacteria > Pseudomonadati > Pseudomonadota > Betaproteobacteria > Burkholderiales > Burkholderiaceae > Burkholderia > Burkholderia sp. Ac-20345. Next base: position 26,682 of record NZ_JAAGPO010000097.1, read on the forward strand.
GCGCTGGAGTTCGTCGACGCGCTCAACGCGCGGCACCATGCGCACAAGCGGCTGACCGACGCGGCGATCGCTGCGCTGCGCGCGTATTCGTGGCCCGGCAACGTGCGCGAGCTGCACAACACGATCGAGCGCGCGTACATCCTGGCGGACGAGGGTATCGACGTCACGCTGCCGAAGCCGGCAGTGCGGCCCGAGCGCCTGTCGGAGAACACGATGGCGCTGCCGCTCGGCGCGACCTTGCACCATGCGCAGCAGCGCTTCATCGCGGCGACGCTGCACCACTTCGACGGCAACAAGCCGCGCGCGGCGAAAGCGCTCGGGATCAGCCTGAAAACGCTCTACAACCGGCTCGCGCTGATGCGCGACAACGGCCGCTCCTGAGCGGCGCGGCCGTGTTTCCCGCAAGCCGCGTCATGCGACCTTGAACCGCCCGACCGTGGTCGCCAGTGCGTTCGCCTGCGATTGCAGCGCAGTCGCGGCGGCGGTCGACTGTTCGACGAGCGCCGCGTTCTGCTGCACCATTTCGTCGAGCTGCGTGACCGCGCGATTCACTTCCTGGATGCCGCGCGTCTGCTCGTTCGCCGCGTGCGTGATCTCGGAGATGATGGTCGTCACATTCGACACGTTGGAGACGATCTCGCGCATCGTGTCGCCGGCCTGACGCACCTGCCCGGACCCGGCCGACACGCTCGCGACCGTCGATTCGACCAGCACCTTCACTTCGCGCGCGGCCTGCGCGCTGCGTTGCGCGAGGCTGCGCACTTCCTGCGCGACGACCGCGAAACCGCGGCCCTGCTCGCCCGCGCGCGCCGCTTCGACAGCCGCGTTCAGCGCGAGGATGTTGGTCTGGAACGCGATCCCGTCGATCACGCCGATGATGTCGCCGATCCGGCCCGATGCTTCCTCGATCTTCTCCATCGTCGCGACGACGTCCGACACGACCACGCCGCCATGCGACGCGATCCGCGATGCAGCCGCGGCACGTTCGTCGGCCTGGCCCGCGGCGGCCGCCGACTGGCCGACCGTCGCGGTGATCTCTTCCATCGATGCGGCCGTTTCCTCGAGGCTCGCCGCCGCCGATTCGGTGCGCGACGACAGGTCCTGGTTGCCCGCCGCGATCTCGTTCGCGGCCGTGCGCACCGATTCGCTCGCATCGCGGATCTGACGCATCACGTCGTTCAGCTTGTCGACGAAGCTGTTGAACGAGCGGGCGATGTCGGCCACTTCGTCACTGCCGTCGGCCGGCAGGCGCTGCGTCAGGTCGCCGGCGCCCGAGCCGATCGCGGCCATGGCCTGGCGCACTTGCGACAGGCGGCGGAACGCCGTCGCGGTGATCGCGCCGATGATCAGCGATGCAACACCGACGATCACGAGCAGCGTGATCAGCGAAGCGGTCAGCAGCGAGCGCATCCCGGCCGTCGCCTCGTTCTTGTCGAGCAGCACCAGCGCGTACCAGTCGGTGCCCGGCACGGGGCGCGCGCGCACCAGCTTGGCGTCGCCGCCGACACTCACCTCGACGGGCGCGGTCGCGGCCGCGATCGTCGCGCCGTTCGTCGCACCGAGTTCGGGCGATACGTCGGTGACCGGCTTCAGCGTGAGCTTCGCGTCCGGGTGTGCAACCACGTGGCCGCTGCTGTCGATCAACATCCCGAAGCTCGCGGGCGTCGGGTGGATCGTCTTCACGTTCGCGATCACGGTGTCCATCGAGACGTCCGCTGCGACGACGCCCTTCACCGCGCCGTCGCGCACAATCGGCACCGCGAACGTGACGACGAGGTTGCCCGTGCCGGCGTCGACGTAAGGCGGCGTGACGACCGGCTTGCCGGCCTGCGCGGCCTGCTTGTACCACGGGCGGCCGGTCGGATCGTAGTCGGGCGGAATGCCGGTCGGGTCGGAGAAGTGGAACGCCTTATCGGCGTAGCCCGCGTAGACGTTCGTGAAACCGCCGGCCGTGGCCATCTGCTTGAACACCGGCAGCGGATCGGGCGCCAGCGCGGCATCCTGCAGCGACGCGATCATCCGGCTCCGGGTGGCGACCCAGTCGGCGATCCCGACCACGTGGCCGCTGGCGACGGAGGTCAGGTTGCGGTCGATCGCATCGTCGTTGTACGAGCGCGCGATGAAGTAGTTGATGAGCGTGGTGGCGACGAGCGCGAAGACGACGATGGCAACGCACGCGGCGAGGATGCGGGCGCGGATGGACGAGAACATGGCAACGACTCGGTAAGGGAGCGCGAACGCCCGGTGGACGAATTCACCGGGTAAACGGCAATCGCGCCGCTTACTTGAGGCCGCTGTGACAATTCAGTGAAACGTATGACAAAAGACAACGCCGGTTGTCAGGAAATCGTCAGGATTGCCGTGCACGTCGCCGCCGGACGCAACGACGCTACCGGCGATCCTGGGCACGGCGATCAAAAGGGAGTGGGAACGGGCCGGCTCGCTGTCGACGGATGCATCCATGTCGATCAGGAACCGGCCCTGGCCCGGCGACGGATCGTGTCACGTCCGCGGCGTCAGCCGCGGCGCTCGTCCGTCACAGGCGATGACTCGGACGCGGATCGGCTTCCGCGGACGGCGCATCGGCCCGCGTGTCGCTGTCGAGATCGTCCTGCTGGCGCATCCGTTCGCGCAGATGCCGGATCGCGAACACGTGGATGTAGTCGTGCACTCGCGCGTCGGACGACAACACGCGCACTTCGTCGTCGAGCATCGCACGCAACTGATCCGAACCAATCGCGCGCTGTTTGGCGGCTTCCTTGAGTGAATCGAGCAAATTGTCCTTGGACATCGACGGACTCCTGACAGTCGAGGAACGAAAAGAAGAAGGTACCGGAAGCTTAATGACTGAACGGCCGCGCGGCGTGCGATGCGCCGGCGCGTGTTTGCGCGCGATCAACGGCACGTTGCATGCCGCCGTGCCGATCCGTCCCCGAACCGGCCGCGCAATATCCGCGGCGCAAACTGCCCGCGAACGAGACTGGAAGCCCTGCCACGCCACCCCGGGGCGCGGCACCGGCTGACGGGCGAACGATGGAACGCTGCCCGGCGCCGATGCAAAGGGCAACTTAGACCGGCCGAAATCATGCGTCAAGCGACGTCCCCCACCCGCTGCCCATTCGTCGGAACGAACGGGGCGGATCGTCGCCGGAACGGCCGATCGGTCGCGATGCGTGTCAGCGGATTCCGATACGGGCCGCGCAATACCTGACAGCGACTTCAGCGCGCGCTGCTTGGCAGCGCACTGGCGCGACACGATACTGGTGACATGGACGAAACGTTCATACAGGTCATCGCTCAGGCGGCCGTCGAGCCGGCATGCGGGGCCTGGCGCAGGAGACCAATCATGGCACTTCGCAACTTACCGGGCCGGGACGGCCAGCGGCGCGCGTCGGGCAACGCGCGCGCCCTGCCGGCCAAGGCCGTGTCGGACGGCAACCGTCCGTCCGACAATATCGACACCTTGCTTGCGCTCGCTCGCGAAGCCGGGTTGCTCGTCACGCTCGACGGGCAGATCGGCCGCGAAAAATACCAGAGCGTCGCGGGCTCGGTGCTCGCGTTGCAACGGTTCGCCGCGGCACTGTGCGCGCGGGCCGCACCCGACGTGCCGGCCGTTGCCGAGCCACGCCGCAAGGCGCGCCCCGGCTGGCCGCATGCCAACCGCCTGCGCAACCGCACGTGCAGCGCGTGCGCGCCGCTGCATGTCGCGCGCCAGCACCCGCGGGTGTGCCGCGGCGCGGGCCGACGGCACGACTTGCGGTCGATGCTTCGCACCACCTGAGCGTTCAAGCAGCCGTTGCACGGCACGGGGCCATGCAACGGCTGCGCACCGCGCGACGTCGGCAGCGCCTGCCGCAACGCCGTGCCTGTATGGCGGCGGAGCGCATGCCGAGACCATCGCCGATCCGCATCGGCGCCACCGCGCGCCATCACGCATCATGACGCGCCGTTCCACACGGCCGCAATGACAACGATTCCTGCGGGGAAAGCAATCCAGACGGGGCCAACTACAACACGAACGAGGAAAGCGGACGGGGTGACTTGCACCCCGTCCGTCCTCCAAGGCAGCCGTTGGCTGCCTACCCTCGTGCCAGAGAGTTCTCGGTCGGATGACGCGCCGTGCATTGCACGTTGCGGCTCCGGAAATTGATGTGACGGCTGAATGCACCGTCGATCGCAGCCTTTGACACGCGCATTGCTGCGTGGCTGCGAGGTACATGCACGACAGACCGACCGCGGTGCCGGACGTTCCGTCAATGTCTCACGCACGATTCGCACCGTTTCTGATGCAGGTCAAGCCAAGCCTGTTTCGATCGCGACACCGCGCGATTTATTCGGTACCGCGCACGAGCAGCACCGGCACCTGTGCGAGATGCGCAACGCGGCGCGCGACGCTGCCGATCAGCCAGGCGGCGATACCGCGCCGGCCGTGTGTACCGACCACCAGCAATTCGGCACGCCAGTGCACGGCGTCGCGCATCAGCGCATGGGCCACGTCGTCGCTGGTCGGGCGGGTTTCGACGACACCGCGCTTGGTCGGGTTTCCTGTCGCATGGAATAGCGGGCCGATCTTCGCGAGTGCCTCCTCGCCCTCCGCGCGATAGGCATTCTCCAGCGCGCGCACCGGCACGATATCCGTCAGACGAACCGCGCGATCGATCACGTAGGCCGCGTACAGCAACGTCGTCGGCGCCGCGAAGCCGAGCCCGACGCGCACCGCGTTCAGCGACGGCTCGCTGCCGTCGACCGCGAACATCAGCCGCTGCAGGCCGCCGCCCGCCGGCCGCGCATAGGCGGCCGGCACGATCAGCAGCGCGCAGCGCGCGCGCGACGTCAGCGTGTCCGACATCGCGCCTTCGACGAGCCGCAGCAGCCCGTGATGCGGATTCGCGCCGACCATCAGCACATCCGCGTTCCATGCCGACGTATCGCTCACCAATGCATCGGCCACCGAGCCGCCGGTTACCGACGTATCGATGACGGCCTGCTCGACCTCGATGCCGCTATCGGCGAACAGCGCCGCGATCCGTTCGTTGATGGCTTGCGCTTCGCGCATCAGGTCCTCGCGCGCGGACGTCAGCAGCGCGTCGATGCGCGGGATGTCGGGCAAGACGAGGCGCGGGTTGTCGATTGCGCAGACGATGCGCAATCGCATGCCGGGACGCAGCAGCGTGCGTGCGTAGCGCGCGGCGGACAGCGATTCGGGCGTCGGATCGACGGCCAGCGCGATCCGCGCAAGCGTCGGGGTGGGCTGGGCAGGCTGCATGGCGAAGGTCTCCGTGCGTGCGCGTCGTCGCGGAACGACGACGGGAGCTTCGCGCGGAAGCGGCGCGCGGCGGCCGGACAGCCGCCGCGGTCGCGGGGATCGGTGCGTTGCCACGCGAAGCGCGGACAATCGATTCGTTCAGCATAGATCGTCCGGCCCGCGCGCGCATGATCGCGATCAAGGGTCGCGCGGGCCCCTGCCCGTGCTGCTTACGACTTCGTCGGCACCGATGCCGCCGGACGGTTCGCGTAGAACAGTGCATACGAAATGCCGAGCAGCACGATCCACACCGGCCCGATCACGAGCGCGACGCGCGTATCGGGCGTGAACGCCATCAGCACGACGACCAGCACGAGAAAGCCGAGCGCAACGAACGAACCGAGCGGATAGAACGGCACGCGGATCGGCAGGCGCGCGATCCTGTCGGCCGACAGCGTGCGGCGAAAGCGCATCTGCGCGATCAGGATCACGCACCACGTCCAGATCGCACCGAACGTCGACACCGACGTGAGCCACGTGAACACGTGCTGCGGCGCCAGATAGTTGAGCAGCACGCCGATCAGCAGCAGCGCGACCGACACGATCACGCCGTACACCGGCACGCCGTTGCGGTTGACCTTGCCGAGCTTGCTCGGCGCCTGGCCCTGCTGCGCGAGGTTGTAGAGCATCCGCGCGGTGCTGAACAGGCCGCTGTTGCACGACGACAGCGCCGCGGTCAGCACGACGAAGTTGATGATGCCAGCGGCGGCCGGGATGCCGAGCCGCGAGAACGTCATCACGAACGGGCTGCCCTGCGTGCCGATCTGGTCCCACGGATAGAGCGACATGATCACGAACAGCGCGCCGATGTAGAAAATCAGCACGCGCCAGAACACCGAGTTCACGGCCTTCGTCAGCGACTTCTCCGGGTTGCGCGCCTCGCCGGCGGTGAGGCCGAGCATCTCGACGCCGAGATACGCGAACATCACGATCGGCAACGCGGCGATCACGCCGTTGATGCCGTTCGGCATGAAACCGCCGTGCGCCCACAGGTTCGACAGGCCGATCGCGACACCGCCGTTGCCGATGCCGAACGCGATCATCAACCCGCCGCCGATGATCATCAGCACGATCGTGACGATCTTGATCAGCGCGAACCAGAACTCGAATTCCCCGTACAGCTTGACCGCGATGAAGTTCACCGAACCCATCGCAAGGAGCGCCGCGAGTGCCCAGATCCAGTTCGGCACGCCGGGGAACCACATGTGCATGTAGACGCCGACCGCCGTGATTTCCGCCATGCAGGTGACGATCCACACGAACCAGTAAGTCCAGCCGGTCAGGTAGCCAGCCAGCGGGCCGAGGTAGTCGCGTGCGTAGCGGCTGAACGCGCCGGCGACCGGATTGGCGATCGCCATCTCGCCGAGTGCGCGCATGATCAGGAAAATTGCGATGCCGCCGAGCAGGTAGGTCAGCAGGATGGCCGGGCCGGCGACGCGGATCGCGGTGGCCGAGCCGAGGAACAGGCCGACGCCGATCGTCGCGCCGAGCGCCATCAGGTTGATGTGCCGCTCTTCCAGCCCGCGATGCAACTGGTCTTCTGGTTGTTTCAAGTCCGTCTCCTGGCAGCCGCGAACGGGCCGCCGTCATTGTCGATGTCAATGCGCGACCGTTCATGCCAATCACGGCATGCCGAAAACGAAATAATCTCCGCTGTCGTTTTCTAAATTAGAAACGACACGGATACTGCGTCAATCCGATTGGAATCGCCGCGGATTATCCGTATTTTCCGGAACAATCCGGAAAACGGATCGGGCCTTTCACGGAATACGCCCGTGCGGCCCGTGTGACGCGGCTGTGCGCGTGACGGACGACGACGGGATCAATCGCTTTCGGCGCGAACGAACACGCGTCGAATGTGCGCGATCAGGCGCACGCAATATGCAGGCGGGATTATATGGAGGATCAGCGGTTTCACGCCAGTCGATTTTCGTAAAATCGCGGGGCGTGAAACCGGTGGTGGAATTCGAATGCGCACGTATCTCGCGCGCTGATTTACTTCGACAACGTCGCACGCACCGTATATTCGCCTTCGAGCACACCGTGTTCAGGACGCACGAAATAACGCGACGCATCGAGATCGGCCGGCATCGGCTCAACCGGATAGCCGTGCTTTTCCCACGCATCGAGGCCGCCTTTCAGCGCCCGGATATTGTGAAGCATCTTCTTGCGCTGCATCTTCGCGATCAGGCGCTTCGCGGTGGCCTCGTTCGGGCACACGCAATAGACGACGATCGGCCGTTTCAGCATTTCCGGGTCAAGCAGATCCGGCGAATCGAGATCGACCGGCACCGCGCCGGCGATCCGGTACGGTTCGCGCTCGCGGATCGCTTTCGGCCGTGCGTCGAAGATCAGCGGCGGCTCGTCCGACGTCATCATCTCGACCAGTTGCGGCGGCGAGATGCGAACCTGTGCAAGGTAGCGACGGAACTGCACGCGACGCACCCAGCGGTACAGCAGGAACGTGATGAAGATCGCGAGGAACGCATCGAGGATCGTGCCGCCGCTCGCGCGCACCCACAGCACGAACTGGACGATCTGGTCGTGAATGGCGGCACCGCCGATCAGCCAGAACGCGGCCCACAGCGACGCACCGGCCAGATCCCAGAACAGGAACACACCGACGCCGATCGCGGTCGTGCCGAGCAGCGGCGCCGACACGAGGCCGAGCCCCGGCAGGAACTTCGACAGCACGAGCAGCGGCGCGCCGTATCTTTCGAATACGTTACGCGCGAAACGCAGCGTCGTGTCGAGCGACAGCGAGAAGCGCACGAGGCCGTTCAGCAGGCGCCGGCCGCGCGTGCGGCCCATGAAGAACCACAGCGAATCGGCCAGCATCGTCGCGCCGATCGCCGCCGCGAACATGCTGACCCAGGACGCCTGCCCCATTGCCGCCATCGTGCCGCCGAGAATCAGCATCGGCACGGCCGGCACCGGCACACCGAGCTGCGTGATCAACACGCTCGCGAACACGGCCCATGGGCCGAGCGACGATGGAATAGCGATGGGAAAGTGCCACACGGCGGCGCTCCTGGAAGACATGCGGCCGCGCGACGGGGGCTGTCGGTACGGCTGGGCAACGGCCGCCGCGGCACGTCCGCAGCCGACCTGATGCATCACGGCATTCTAAACGGGTTTGGCCGCGCTCGCGCGGAACACACGCCATCGGCGCGGGCTTCGCGCCAAAGGTTGCACCGCCGTGACAGTCACATGTCCGTGCGCTGCGCGAGCTTGGCGACGTGTTCCGCGTAGTCGGGAAACGTGGCGGCCAGCTCGGCCGCGTCGGCCAGTTCGAATTCCGCGAACTCGAAGCCCGGCGCCACCGTGCAGCCGACGAGCGCGACGTGCTCCGGCGTCGCGCAGCGCGCGCCGAACCAGCTCCCGGCCCGCACGACCGTCTGGAACACGGTACCCGGATGCGTGAGCGGGTTGCCGAGCCGGTGGATCGTCAACCCGTCGCGCGCGTCGAGCACCCACACCTCGATCGGGTCGCCCGCGTAGAAATGCCAGACCTCGTCGGAACGGATCCGGTGCCACGACGAATACGCGCCGTCGCACAACAGGTAGTAGATCGCCGTCGACGCGGCGCGTGGCGCGCCGTCGGCCGGACGCACGACCGAATCGGTCGCACGGTAGGTTTCGCGGAAATAGCCGCCTTCGGGATGCGGCTGAAGATCGAACTGGCGAATCAGGTCGGTAGCGGAAATCGGCATGGCGGATGACGTCGGTAAGGTCAGGAACCGGACACCCGGCGTACGGCCTCGCTTCGCTCATCGCGAACGCGACCGCATGCCGCCGGATGCTGCTGCGTCGATCGCCGCGGCCATGCGCGCGGCGAACAAGCGGACACCGGTCGATGCTGCCAGAACTGCGTGTCGGGATGCAACCGCGACACGCGATTACGCCCACGGGGTGCATCGGGCGTGCCGCCCTCGCCCGGCCGATGTGACAGAAGCGACAGCCGCACTCACGCGCCGTGCGTCGTGCGCTTCCGTTTCATCTGGCCATCATCCGGCGAATGCGCGAGACAGTCGCCACCCGCTCCCGCCCGTGCGTCAGTGCGATGCCGCTTGCTTCACGCAGACGCCGGGGCACCAGGCTCGCTGTGCCGCACCAGCAGCACGGGCCGGTCGGCCGCGCGCAGCAGCGATTCGGCGACGCTGCCGAGCAGCAGCCGGCGCAGGCCGTGGCGCCCGCTCGTGCCCATCACGATCAGGTCGGCGTCTGCTTCGGCCGCAGTGCGCATCAGCACGGTGGCGACATCCTCGCCATATGCGTCGAGCGCGCGCACGGTGCCTCGCACATGCTCCTGCGCAAGCACCGCCTTCGCATCGTCGAGCACCGGTGTCACGGCATCGGTCGCTACCGCATCGCCATCGCGCGCGGCAGCGAAGCCCGCATCAACGTCGACGAGCTGCGGCCGGTGCTCGACGACATACGCGCAGGTGACTTCGCCGCCGGATGCCGCCGCTATCCGGATCGCCTCGGTCAGCGCGAGACGCGCGCTCGGGCTACCGTCGAGCCCGACGAAAATCCGCTTGTACATGGTCCGTCCCTCCGACCGGGCACGCATCGCGCGTCGCGCGACGACGGCCCGTTATCGCCACCCGGCCCGGTGCCGGGTGGCCTGCCGAACAGTCTGCCCCACGTGCCGGCGCGCCCGTTGATGCGCGTCAAGCGCGGCTGGCGCGCCCGCTGCTCCACGCCGGTTGCCGCAATTTCTAGTGACCCCATTACAAAAACCGTGTAAATCGCGCACAATTTCATCTTGAAAATAGACGTTGCATGCAGCCGGTGCGAGTTTTGCCCGGTTTTGCTGCGCTGCTCCGGGTGCCACGGAGTGGCCCCCGACAACAGAATGGCCATCGAATGACCGCCAGTGGAACCCCGCCGCGTGACGCCCGAGGGCCCACGCGCTTCCAGACCATGTTACGCCAGCCGCTCGCGGCCGGCGTCGTTGCGCTGTGCGCCGGCGCCGTGCTGTCGCTCGGCGTCGCGCTGCTCGTGCGCGAGCAGTGGCAAGGCGCCGTCCATACGCGTTTCGAACGCCGCACGTCGCACGTGACCGCGATGCTCCGCCACGAGCTGCAATCCGGCGTGGCCGTGCTCGAAGGCGCGCGCGGCGCGTTCAGCCTCGTCCCGGGCATCACGCCCGAGCAGTGGCGCCGCTATGCGGACACGCTCGACCTCGACAGCGGCCGCTCGCCGGTCCGCCAGCTCGGCTATGTGCCGCTGACACCCGCGA
>NZ_JAAGPO010000098.1:0-37127 GCF_017104825.1 Burkholderia sp. Ac-20345
TGATGCCGATCGCAAAAAGTAATGCCGCCATGCCTTCATCCCGCTGATTCGAACAGGCGCCAAGCTTAACCGGATCGGCGCCGCGCGCCCATCTGCCGTTCGGCCTGCTGTTCCGTGAAAAGGGCTTCCGCTATGCTGACGCGATCGAATCGACACTGAAAACGAGGCAGACGATGTCGCAGCGGTGCAACTGGGTGAAGACGGAAGCGGATGCTCACTATCACGATACCGAGTGGGGCGTGCCGTCGCACGACGATCGCCACCTGTTCGAAATGCTGATCCTGGAAGGGGCGCAGGCCGGGCTGTCGTGGTCGACGATCCTGAACAAGCGCGCGGGCTATCGCGAAGCCTTTGCGGATTTCGACGTCGACGCCGTCGCGCGCTTCACGCCGAAGCGCATCGAGAAGCTGCTGGAGAACCCGGGCATCGTGCGCAACCGCGCGAAGGTCGAATCGGCGGTCACCAATGCGCGCGCCGTGCAGCGCATCCGCGAAGAGCACGGGTCGCTCGCCGCGTTCCTGTGGTCGTTCGTCGGCGGCACGCCGATCCAGAACGCGTGGCAGTCGTACCGCGACGCGCCCGCGTCGACCGAACAGTCCGACGCGCTCAGCAAGGCGCTGAAGGCGTACGGCTGCAAGTTCGTCGGTTCGACGATCTGCTATGCGCTGATGCAGGCCACCGGCATGGTCAACGATCACGAGGTCGGCTGCCCGTGCCACGCACAATGCGCGGCGCTCGGCGGCAAGCAGCCGGCACGCCGGCGCAAGGCGGGCTGACGCCGCGGGTATCCGCCGGCCGCCCATCGTTCGCCGCGGCCCTGTGCCGGTTGCGACGCCCGCGCACCGCTCACGAAGCGTGGCGCGACGCGCAACCACTCACCTCGCGGCGCGCGACGACACCGGCGCAACCGCCCGCGCGCTGCGCGCGGCCCGCACGCGGGCGCTGCGCTTCTTCACCCAGATACAGACGCCCGTCACGCTCAGCATCGCAATGACGATACCGAGCACGCTCACCGCGGCGCGGCCCGCAACGCCGGCGATCCGCCCCGAGTGCAGCGGAAACTGCGCCTGCATGAAAAGGTCGCCGGCCGAGCCGCGGCCCGGCACCTGGGTGGCGACGGGCTTGCCGGTCACCGCATCCCAGTAAAGCCACGCGTTGCCGAGCCCGACGTCGCCGTGATCGTTGCCGGGCGTGAAGAACCCGACCGCATAGGCATTCATCGCCGGCGCGAACAGCAGCGCGCCGGGCGGCGCGGCGATCCCCGCGTCGCGACCGGCCGAGCGCGCGATCTCGACGATCCGCTCGCGCGGCAGCATCTTGCTGCCCGGCGGGGCGGGCGGGAAGTGTTCGGGATTCGTGTACGGCGTCTCGGCGAGCGGCGACACCAGCGATACCAGCGGCCGCACGACGGGAACGGCGAGATTCATCGAGATCGACGTGATCGCGACGACCAGCAGCAGCCCCCACACCCACACGCCGCCCGAGCGGTGCAGGTCGAATACCAGCGGGTAGCCGCCGCGCTGCACGCGGAACGCGAACGACTTGCGCCAGCTCTTCAGGTTCGGAAACGCGAGCACCAGCGCGATCAGGCAGTCGATCGCCCACACGATGCCGACGACGCCCATCACCCAGAACCCGAAGTTGATCCCGCCATACATGGGCAGGAACAGCGAGTAGTGCAGCCGGTAGATGAACGGCATCAGGTCGAGCCGCGCGAGCGACAGCGCGCCCCATTCGCGGCGGCCCTGCACCGCGCCGGTCGCGGGATCGACGGATATCTGGCTGAAGTCGAGCGCGTACGGCTGGCCGGTTGCCGGATCGGTGCGCGGTATCACGCCCGCCTGCAGCGTATGCCCCGGTTCGACCGCGAGCGGCAGATAGGTCACCTGCACGCGCGGGTCAGCGGCCTCGATGCGCGCCGCGAGCGCGAGCGGATCAAGCGGCGCCGCATCGCTGCGGGCGATGTAGAAGTCCGGGTTCAGTGCCGCGTCGAGCTCGTGATCCCACGCGATCAGCGCGCCGGTCAGCCCCGCGACGAACAGGAACAGTGCGATCGCAAGGCCGAACCAGCGATGCAGGCGGACGAGAAACGGTCGCAGGAACGCATTCATCGCGCGCACCGCGAAGGGAAAGCGGGCCGGCACGAACGGCCCCGGTTCAACGGAATGCAGGTCATTTGAGGTCAGGCGCCGCGCACGAGCCGGCCGGCCCCCACTGGCGAGGCCGGATGCCCTTGCACGCGGCATGGAATTGTTGCGCGTTCGACGGGTTTTGATACGATGCGCGACATTTTATCGCAATGCGAATGATTCTTACTTGCATTTTTACTTATCCGCCATGACCGCCAGCCTCACCCGCCCTCCCGTCCGTCCACGTCGTGTGGCCGCCGCCCTCGCCTGCCTTGCCGCATCGCTCGCGCACGCGGACGATTCGCCCGGCGGCGCTTCGGTGCTGCCGGCCGTCAATGTCACGGCCGCGCATGATTCGCCGCAGCACCTGACCGACACGATCTCCACCGGCGCGCTCGGCACGCGCCGCCAGCTCGACACGCCGTTCTCGACGACGATCGTCACGTCGGAGGAGCTCGAGGCACGCCAGCCGTACAAGCTCGGCGACGTGTTCGCGAACGACGCATCGGTGTCCGACAACAGCGGCGCGTACAGCGCGTGGGCCAGCTACATGACCGTGCGCGGCATGCAGCTCGACTGGCAGAACGGCTACAAGATCGACGGGCTACCGTTCGTCACGTACGGGATCACGATGCCGTACGAACAGCTCGATCGCGTCGAGCTGCTGAAGGGGCTCGGCGGTTTCCTGTACGGCTTCGTGACGCCCGGCGGCGTCGTCAACTACGTGACGAAGCAGCCCGGCGTCGAACCCGTGCGCAGCGTCGACGTCGGCTACCGGAGCACCAACGTGTGGACCGAGCACGTCGATCTCAGCCAGCGCTTCGGGCCGAACGGCATGTTCGGCGCGCGGCTGAACGCGACGCACGAAGAAGGCAAAACGTACAACGACGGCAACATCCGCCGCGACAGCGTATCGCTCGCGCTGCAGGCGAACCTGACGCGCGACCTGTCGGTGACGTTCGGCGCGTTGTACCAGGACCGCCGCACGACGGGCCAGACGCCGTCGATCTTCACCGGCAGCTATCCGGGCGGCGCGCTGCCCGCGACGATCAGCGGCGGCACGACGAACCTCGGCGGCAAGGACCAGTACCTGAACACGAACCTGCAGCTCTATACGGCCGGGTTGCAATACCAGCTCGCGCCCGACTGGCTGCTCGACGTCGCGTACAGCTACAGCAAGGCGACGCGCCGCCGCAACGAAAGCACGCTGTACCTGCAGGACATGGCCGGCAACTACACCGACAGCCGCTACGTCGGGATGGAGGATCACCGCTTCAGCCAGTGGCGCGCGATGGTCGAGGGCAAGGTGCGCACGGGCCCGTTCAGCCACCAGATCGTGGTCGGCGCGTCGTGGCAGAAGCAGGCGAACGACTATTCGGCGAACAGCGTGTTCGTGCCGCTCGGCGCCGGCAACTTGTATGCACCAAACCCGTATCGCTACGAGAGTCCGCACGGCTTCGTCCAGTACCGCACGAGCGAGATCGTGCAGAAATCGCTGTTCGCGAGCGACACCGTGCAGCTCACCGAGCGCTGGTCGGTGCTCGCCGGCGTGCGCTACATGAACTACGAGCAGCGCTCGTTCCAGGCGAGCGGCGCCGAGGATCCCGGCTACCGCCAGAACGGCGTCGTGACGCCGACGTTCGCGGTGATGCTCAAGCTCGCGCCGACCACCACCGCGTACGCAAGCTACGCCGAATCGCTCGAGCCCGGCAGCCGCGTGAACGATGTCTACGCGAACGCCGGCCAGGTGCTCAAGCCGCTGCGCAGCAAGCAATACGAGCTGGGGATCAAGAGCGAGCACGCGCGCTGGAGCGCGACGGCCGCACTGTTCCGGATCGAGCGCAGCGCCGAGTATGCGAACGCCGCGAACGTCTACGTGCAGGACGGCGAATCGATCATCCAGGGGATCGAGTTCGGTGCCCGCGCGAAATTCGGCGCGCGCTGGAACGCGGGCGTTGACGCGATGGTGCTCGATGCGTGGTATGCGAACGGGATCGGCAACAACGGCAACCGTGTCGCGGGCGCGCCACGTTTCGTGCTCGCCGGCGACATCGGCTATGCGGTGCCCGGCGTGCCGGGGCTGACGCTCGGCGTCGATGCGAAATTCACCGGCGCGACGCCGCTGCGCGCGGCCGGCGGCCTCGACGCGCCGGGTTTTCTCGTCGTCAATGCGGGCGCGCGCTACCTGACGCGGGTCGGCCGCCACGACGTGACGCTGCGCGCGTCGATCGACAACGTGCTGAACCGCCGCTACTGGGAATACCAGTACGCGGACTACGTGAAGCCGGGCGACCCGCGCACGGTGAGCCTGAGCGCGAAGATCGACTTCTGAACGGCAGGCCGGCGGCCGCACACCGCCGGCTATCGGCCGGGACGGCCGACACGCAGCGGCCTCGGGATTTTCCCGGAGCCCAAAAGCAAAACGGCGGAGCGGCTTCTTTCGAAGCTCACTCCGCCGTTTCGCGGCGAACCGTAAGACGCTCTTAGTGGAGCTTCTTCGGCAGCATCTGGCTGCGCAGGCGCTTGTGCAGGCGCTTGACGGCTGCTGCCTTCTTGCGCTTGCGGACTGCGGTCGGCTTTTCGTAGGACTGGCGTTCGCGCAGTTCAGCGATCAGGCCATTTTTTTCGATAGCACGGCGAAAGCGGCGAATCGCCACTTCGAACGGCTCGTTTTCTTTCAGAAGAATCGTCGTCATGTCGTTCCTAAATTGCTTAAACGGTCAAAAACGTAGCGGCCAAGCGCCACGCACCGGCCATCCGAGCGTCCCCACAAACAGGCGAAACGAGCGGAAATACGGCCTCGGAGGCCGGAAAAGAGAGGCGGAAAGCACCGCGAGTACGCTTCACAAGCCGCGTGCAGCGCCGCGTTTGACTGCCAGCAGACATGCCGAAAACGGCAGAGGCTTGACAGAAATCTCAATTCAGCCCGCCATCATAGCAGGGAATCACAGACAAAACCACCCTTTTGTCAGCCGCCTCTTCACAGGCGAACGACTGCGTGGCTGGGCCACTTTCTGGCCCTACCCGTCCGGCGTCACGCCGGGCCCGTCCGAAATGACAAAGAAGGATAAAAAATCGGGACGAATCTCAATGTGCCCCTCAAGTTTTGTTTTGGTGCGCCGAAATCCTGCTCTGAGGCGGCCAGCAATGAACGAGTGCTTCCGCCGACGCCAAAACGGCTTTCCAGGGCTTTCGGCTTAAACAGGAGAATTTTCCATGCTCGGAATTAACAGCAACATCAACTCGCTGGTTGCACAGCAGAACCTCAACGGCTCGCAAAACGCCCTGTCGCAGGCAATCACCCGCCTGTCGTCGGGCAAGCGTATCAACAGCGCGGCAGACGACGCAGCAGGCTTGGCGATCTCGACCCGGATGCAGACCCAGATCAACGGTCTGAACCAGGGCGTGTCGAACGCGAACGACGGCGTGTCGATGATTCAAACGGCATCGAGCGCACTGTCGTCGCTGACGAACAGCCTGCAACGTATCCGCCAGCTGGCCGTCCAGGCATCGACGGGCACGATGTCCTCGACCGACCAGGCAGCACTGCAACAAGAAGTTGCGCAACAAATTCAGGAAGTGAACCGTATCGCGTCGCAAACGACGTACAACGGCACGAACATTCTCGACGGCTCGGCAGGCATCGTGTCGTTCCAGGTCGGCGCGAACGTCGGCCAGACGATTTCGCTGGACCTGAGCCAAAGCATGTCGGCTGCGAAGATCGGCGGCGGCCTGGTGCAGAAGGGCCAGACGGTCGGTACGGTCACGGGCCTGTCGCTCACGGCCGCTGGCGCGTACACCGGCTCGGGCGCAGCGATCACCGCGATCAACGTGACTTCCGACGGCCAGGGCGGCTACACGTTCTCGGACCAGAACGGCCAGGCCATCTCGTCGGCCGCAGCAACGGCAGTGTTCGGTTCGAACGCGACGGCAGGCACGGGTACGGCAGTCGGCGCACTCGCGCTGGGCTCGGGCGTCACCGGTGCAGGCACCACCGCAGCACAGCAGACCGCGATCACCAACGCAATTGCACAGATCAACGCCGTCAACACGCCGAAGACCGTGTCGAACCTCGACATCAGCACGGTCAGCGGTGCAAACGTCGCGATGGTGTCGATCGACAACGCGCTGCAAACGGTGAACAACGTTCAGGCACAACTGGGCGCTGCGCAAAACCGTTTCACGGCAATCGCAACGGCGCAGCAGGCAGAATCGACCGACCTGTCGTCGGCACAGTCGCAGATCACCGACGCGAACTTCGCGCAGGAAACGGCGAACATGTCGAAGAACCAGGTGCTGCAACAAGCTGGCATCTCGGTGCTCGCACAGGCAAACTCGCTGCCGCAGCAGGTCCTGAAGCTCCTGCAGTAATCGAGTAGCAACCCACGGCCGGGCCCCGCGTAACGCGCGGCCCGGCCGCAAGCGCTTGGTACGCGGGGCCCTGCCCCGCGACCAGGCCTTCCCCTCGAAGTTCACGGATCACCCGCCGCACGGAGCACTACGATGTCGACGATCAATCCCGCCGTCACCGCCGCCAACAATTCGGCCAACAGCGCGCTGCAGCAAGCTGCCCAATCGATCATCAGCGGTTCGACCGGCAACTCGTCGATGGACGTCAACTCGCTCGTGACGGCACTCGTCAATGCGAAGACCGCCGGTCAGGCCGCCGCGCTCAACGCGCAGCAGACCAGCGACAACACCCAGATTTCCGCGTACGGCGCCCTTTCGGCCGCGCTGAGCGCACTCCAGGCCGGCCTCACGACGCTGTCGAACGGCTCGCTGCAGAACACCTTCACCGCCACCGCGAGCGGCACCGGCCTGACCGCGACGGCGGGCGCCGGCGCCGTCGCCGGCAGCTATTCGGTCGGCGTTACGCAGATCGCGACGTCGCAGTCGCTGTCGTCGGCCGCGTTCGGCGGGTCGACGGCGCTCGGCACCGGCACGATGACGCTGTCGCTCGGCAGCCAGTCGTTCACGGTCAACGTGGACAGCACCAACAACACGCTGTCCGGCATCGCCGCCGCGATCAACAACACGACCGGCAACCCGGGCATCGTCGCGTCGGTCGTCAACGGCAGCGACGGCGCGCACCTCGTGCTCAGCTCGACGCCGACCGGCGCGGCGAACGCGATCAGCGTCGCGGTCAGCAACGTGTCCGGCGACAACGGCCTGTCCAGCCTCGGCGTCACGTCGACGGCCAGCACGACGGGTGGCCAGTCGACCTTTACGTCCGCGAACAACAGCGCCGCCTGGAAGCAAAGCACGGCCGCGCAGGACGCCACGTTCACGATCAACGGCATCGCCGCGACGAGCGCGAGCAACACCGTGTCGAGCGCGATCACCGGCGTCACGCTGAACCTGACCTCGGCCTCGGTCGGCTCGACGCAGACGCTGACCGTCGCCACCGACACGAAGAGCCAGGCCTCGGCGATCAACAACTTCGTGACGCTCTACAACACGCTCGTCACGACGATGGGCTCGCTGTCGAGCTTCACGTCCGGCGCATCGTCGCAAGGCCCGCTGCTCGGCGACTCGACGCTGAACACGATCCGCAACGCGCTCGCATCGGTCGTCGCGAGCGGCGTGAAAGGCAGCGGCTCGACGGTCAACCTCGCGTCGATCGGCGTCACGCTGCAGGCCGACGGCACGCTGCAGGTCGACAGCACGGCGCTCAACACCGCGCTGCAGAGCAACCCGACGGGCGTCGCGTCGCTGTTCAATTCGACGAACGGGATCGGCCAGCAGCTGACGGCCGACATCACGAACTACACGCAGACGAACGGGCTGATCGCCGCGCGCACGACGGCGCTCAACAACGACCTGAAGAGCGTCACCACGCAGCAGACGAGCCTGTCGAACTACGCGGCGCAACTGACCAGCCAGTACCAGGCGCAGTTCACCGCGCTCAACACGCTGATGGCGACGATGAACAGCAACTCGCAGTACCTGACGCAGTTGTTCGGTGGCACGAACAGCGCCGGCGCGATGTCGAACAACAAGGGCTGACCGCTAGCCGGACAGGAGAGCCAGGATGGAACAGACCGAACTGATTGCCCAGCTCGACGCGCTCACCGACGCGATCGAACACGCGGCCGCGATGGCCGACTGGGCCGAAGCGGTGCGCCTCGTCGACGCGCGCTGGACGCTCGTCGCGATGCTCGCGGCCGTTCAACCACCCGCCGGCATCGCCGCAATCCGCCGCATGCAGACCAGCAACGACCGTATCTTCGCCAACGCGCAACGTGCGCAGCAGGAACTGACCGACGAATACCAGGCGGCGATGGGCCGTGTACAGGCCGTCGGCCAGTACCAGAACATCGCAAGCCGCTGACGCGAGACCGGCACCGCGCCATCACCGGCGCACCAACCTGATAACAAGAACTACACGCTGATGTGAGGGCGTGCTCGTTCGCCTCCGCCCGCCTCGTGCGGGCGTTTTTTTGCCCACCCGACACGCCGCCGCCCAGCCGTGCCACGCTTGCCCAATCGGCGGAATTGGCCGCGCTTTTGGCACTATCTCGCGCGTTCGGCACGACCGCCCGTTGCCGATAATGGCGAACATCGAACAACCGCGTCTCCCGCCATGCTTCCACTCGACTCGTCCGATCGCACCACGCTCAGCCCGGAGCAGCAGTTCGAGCAAGATATCGCGCTCGTCATGCAGAATGCCATCGCGCGCCATCACGACGGTGCATTCGACGATGCGAAAGCACTGTACGAAGCCATTCTCGACGCCATCCCGGCACATGCGGAGGCGAACTACAACCTCGCGGTGCTGCTGGTCGACGCGGGGCGGGCGGGCGACGCGATTCCACGCTTCGAGACCTCGCTCGGAGCCAATCCGGACAACGGCCAATGCTGGATCAGCTACATCAACGCGCTGTACCGCGCGGACCAGATGCCCGCGGCATGGGTCGCCGTCGAAATGGCTCAGCAACGTGGCGTACACGGCCCCGCACTGGACGGCCTGATTTCGCAAATGGCCACGCCAACCGTGACGTTCCCCACGGCGCCCGCCGCGGGCCCGGGCGTCCCGGACAGCGCGGCCGGCATCACCCTGAACATTTCGTCCCAGCCCCGGCCTCAACCCGACGGAAACGGTAAAGGGGACGTACCCGCCGAACCGGTGCGCAAGGCGCCGCCGCACAAACTGCAGAAGCACGCCGCTCTCTTCGACAAGAAGCGATCGGCAGAAGCACTCGCGCTCGCACACCAGCTCGTCGCCGACTATCCTGACGACGGAGCGTGCCTGCGCGCCCTGGCGGTTTCGCTGTATCGGAACCTGCAATACGCCGAGATGATCGACATCGCCTATCGCGCACTCGAAAGCCTGCCCGGCGACCTCCTGTTGCGGACGCTGCTCGCGGATACGCTGCGGCTCATGACCCGGCTCCAGGAAGCGGAAGTCCAGTGCCGCGTAATCATTGCCACCCAGCCGGCGAGCGTGGAGGCGCACCGTCTCCTCGGCATCGCGCTGCACGGGCTGCGACGCCAGCAGGAAGCCGTCGCGGCCTGCCGGCGTGCCGTCGAACTGGCGCCGCATTCGGCATCGGCCAACGGTGCACTCGGCTTCGTGCTGCTGGACCAGGGCGCCGCGCAGGAAGCGGTTCCGTGGCTGCGGCGCGCCATCGAAATCGATCCGAACGACTTCGTGTCGCACAGTTCGATGCTGTTCAGCCTGATTCACGACGACACCCATTCGCCGGAGATGCTGCTCAAGGAACATCGTGCATTCGGCAAACGGTACGAACGGCACGCACTGCCGAAAAAATACGCCAATTCGCGCGATCCCGAACGCCCGCTGCGGATCGGCTTCGTGTCCGGCGACCTGCTGAACCACGCAGTCGCACACTATCTGCTGCCCGTCGTCGAACACCTGAGCCGCGACCCCAGCCTGTCGCTGCACTTCTACTACAACTACGTGATTGAAGATCACGTCACCGCCAAGCTGCGCGCGCACGCCACTACGTGGCGGCCCGTGACGATGCTGGGTGACGTCGCGCTTGCCGAACAGATCCGCAACGATCGCATCGACATCCTGATCGACCTCTCCGGCCACACTGGCCGCAACCGCCTGGTCGCGCTAGCGCGCAAACCCGCGCCGCTGCAAGCATCGTGGATCGGTTACCCGGGCACGACCGGCATGAGCACGATCGACTACTACCTGAGCGACAGCATCGTCACGCCAGCCGGCGAGCTGGACGACCAGTTCGTCGAGAAGATCGTTCGCATGCCCGCGCTCGCGCCTTACTTGCCGCCGGTGAACTGCCCGCCCGTCAACGGCTTGCCGGCGCTGCACAACGGCTACGTCACCTACGGCAGCTTCAACCGGCTCAACAAGCTGCGCCAGGACGTGATCGCGCTGTGGGCTTCGGTGCTGCGTTCGAAGCCCGACGCGAAGATGGTGATAGGCGCGATCGAGCAGGATCGCGACCGCGACACGATCGCCGGCTGGTTCGCGGCCGAAGGCATCGATCCCGCGCGCCTGACGTTCCAGCCGCGCGCGACCATTCCTGTCTATCTGCAGCAGCATCACCGCGTCGACATCTGCCTCGACACATTCCCGTACGCAGGCTCGACGACGACGCTCAACGCGCTGTGGATGGGCGTGCCGACCGTGACGATCGCCGGGCAATCGATCCCGACCCGAGGCTCAGCCAGCTGGCTCAGGCGGGTCGATCTCGATACCTTCATCGCACACGACAAGGACGAGTTCGTTCGCAAGGCCATCGCGCTCGCCGACGATCTCGACACGCTGCAAACGCTGCGCAGCGGCCTGCGCGAGCGCTGCCTCGCGTCGGCGCCGTTCCATCCGGACGTCGTCGCGCAAGGGTTGTCGGTCGCGTTGCGGATGATGTGGCGCCGCTGGTGCGCGGGCGATGCGCCGGTCTCGTTCGATGCGGTCCTGCCTGACCAGCCGGCGTCGGTGTCGGTCGAACAAGCGGCCGGGTAATCGGCCGAGCCGGCTCCGTGTGTCACGGCCGGCCCCACGAGCGAACCGCGGCATTTCCATGAATTGGCTCGCAAACCGCCGCCTGCTCGATCGATCGTGCGGGCATCGCGCCCGCTAGAGTGTTCGCACGATCACCGGCGTGCGCATTTGCGCTCGACACGTACGACTTCGGGACAGGATCATGGACAAGCTCATACCCGTCACACAGCCCTACATGCCTCCGCTCGACGAGTTTCTCCCGTATCTGAACCAGATCTGGGAGAGCAAGGTCGTCACCAACGGCGGCCGCTTCCATGCGGAGCTCGAACGAGCGCTCTGCGAATTCCTGGGCGTCGAGCACATTTCGCTGTTTTCCAATGCGACGCTTGCGCTGATCACCGCGCTGCAGGCAATGAAGATCACCGGCGAGGTCATCACGACGCCGTTCAGCTTCGTCGCCACCACGCACGCGCTGCACTGGAACGGCATTCGTCCCGTGTTCGTCGATATCGACCCGGTGACGATGAACCTCGATCCCGCGCGCATCGAAGCGGCGATCACGCCGCAGACGACCGCGATCCTGCCCGTGCATGTCTACGGCTACCCGTGCGACGTCGATGCGATCGAACGGATCGCCGACACCTACGGCCTGCGCGTGCTCTACGACGCCGCACACGCGTTCGGCGTGCGCCGCCATGGCCGCTCGGTACTCGAATTCGGCGACATGTCCGTGCTCAGTTTTCACGGCACCAAGATCTTCAACACGTTCGAAGGTGGCGCGCTCATCAGCCGCGACGCGAAGACGAAGCGTCGCATCGATCACCTGAAGAACTTCGGCTTCGTCGACGAAGTGACGGTGATCGGCCCCGGCATCAACGGCAAGATGAACGAGGTGCAGGCGGCATTCGGCCTGCTGCAACTCGAACACATGGACCGGATCGCCGACGGCCGCGCACGCGTGGACGAACGTTACCGGGCAGCCTTGCAGAACGTGCCGGGCCTGTTGCTCCCCCCGATTCCCGAGCACAGCACCCGCAACCATTCGTATTTTCCGGTGCGCATCACCCGCGACTTCCCGGTGACGCGCGACGCGGTCTACGATGCGCTGCGCGCGCACAACGTCGCGGCGCGCCGGTATTTCTACCCGCTGATCAGCGAGTTTCCGACCTATCGCGGCCTGCCGTCGGCGGCGCGCTCGAACCTGCCCGTCGCCAGCGACATCTCGCATCAGGTGCTGTGCCTGCCGATCTACCCGGCGCTCACCGCCCGCGACCAGGACCGGATCATCGATATCGTGCTGACAGAGGCAGGTCTGAGGCAACATGCAAGCTGAACGCCGGCTGGCCGTCATGCAGCCGTACTTCTTTCCGTACGTCGGCTACTTCCAGTTGATGGCCTGCGTCGACACGTTCGTCATGTTCGACGACGTGAACTTCATCAATCGCGGCTGGATCAATCGCAACCGCATCAACGTCAACGGCGCGCCGCACATGATCACCATGCCGCTCAGGCAGGCGAGCCAGAACCGGCGGATCTGCGACATCGACGTGGCGGACGACGCAACATGGCGCCCCCGGATCCTGCGCACGATCCATCAGAGCTACGCACGCTCACCGCATTTCGCACGCGTATTTCCGCTCGTCGAACGTATCGTGATGCACGATGCGTCCAACCTCGCCGATTACCTGCTGCACGGCCTGATCGCACTGCGCGACCACCTGCGGCTCAACACGAAGATCGTCGCGACGTCGCGACGCTACGAGAACGCGGATCTGAAGGCCCAGGCGCGCATCATCGACATCGGCCGGCAAGAGCACGCAGCCATCTACGTGAACCCGGCAGGCGGGCAGGAGCTGTACGACCCGCAGGCCTTCGCCGCCGCCGGCCTGAAACTGAAGTTCCTGACACCCGGCCTCGCGCCATATACGCCTGTTCGCGGCGCGTTCGTTCCGGCGCTGTCGATCATCGACGTGCTGATGTGCAACGACGACACATCGATCGACCATCTGCTTGCCGGCGCCACCCTGTCATGAAAGACGATCTCCACACCACCCTCATCCGTCACTACGAGGCATGCCTCGAGCGCCACGGCGATACCCATCGCGGCGTGGACTGGCCCAACGCCGAAGATGCCGCCACGCGATATCGCGTGATGCTCGACCTCGTGAGGCCCGGCCCGGCGCCCGCCACGCTGCTCGATTTCGGTTGCGGGGCGTCGCATCTGTACCAGTACATGCTGGATCGCGGCATCGACGGCCTGAGCTATGCCGGGCTCGATGCGTCCCAGGCGTTCTGCGACCTGTCACGACGCAAGTACCCGGACAACGAATACCAGTGTATCGACGTGCTCGCGGAGCCGGACCGGCTCGGCGAATACGACTACATCGTGATGAACGGTGTCTTCACCGAAAAGCGCGAACTCGGCTACGACGAGATGTTCGACTATTTCTCGCGCGTGTTGCGCGTCGTGTTCCCGAAGGCGCGCAAGGGCATCGCGTTCAACGTGATGTCGAAGGAAGTCGACTGGGAGCGCGACGACCTGTTCCACGTGCCGGTCACGCAGCTGACGCACTTCCTGTCGCGCGAGCTGTCGCGCCATTACGTGGTGCGGCACGACTACGGGCTTTACGAGTACACGACGTACGTGTACAGGGAGCACAACTGATGGCAAACGTCATTCTGTTCGGCCTGCAGGACTACGCGGAACTTGCGCACTACTACCTCGAGCACGACTCGCCGCACACGGTAGCCGCATTCAGCGTCAACCGGCAGTACCTGCCGGAAAGCGGCACGTTCAAGGGCCTGCCCGTAGTTGCGTTCGAAGACGTCGTCGAATCCCATCCGCCCGGCGACTTCAGTTTCTTCGCCCCGATGTCGCCGAAGCGGATGAACCGCGAGCGCGAGAAAATCTTCACCGAGCTCAAGGCACTCGGCTATCCGCTGATCAGCTATGTCAGCTCACGCGCGACCGTGTGCAACAACACCATCGGCGAGAACTGCTTCATCCTCGAAGACAACACGCTGCAGCCGTTCACGACCATCGGCGACAACGTCGTGCTGTGGAGCGGCAACCATATCGGGCACCACGGGCGTGTCGGCAACCATGTGACGATGACCTCGCACGTCGTCATGTCCGGCCATTGCGATATCGGCGCACACAGCTTCGTGGGCGTGAACGCCACGCTGCGCGACGGCGTAACAATCGGCGAAGGCACGTTCGTCGCGATGGCAGCCGCAATCACGAAATCGACCGAGCCCTGGTCGGTGTACAAGGGCAATCCTGCGGTCAAGCTCGCGATGGCCAGCACCGACCTGAAAATCTAGGGGCACCCATGGCCGGCATACAGTGGGACAAGCAGGGGCGGATCTACGCGCCCGATGCGCGACTGCCCTGGGCGAAATCGCATGCGCAGATTCCGACGGTCGCAGGCGTCGACGGCGATACGCTGCAACTGCTGTTCAGCAGCCGCGACGCGGGCAACCGCAGCGCAATCGCAAGCATGGCCGTGCGTGCGAGCGCGCCTGCCGACATCGTCGCCATCGACCCGGAGCCGGTCCTGCCGCCGGGCGCGCTCGGCACGTTCGACGATTGCGGTACGATGCCGTCGTCGGTCGTCGAGCACGATGGCGTTCGCTACCTGTATTACATCGGCTGGAACGTGCGCAACACGATTCCGTATCACAACGCGGTGGGCCTCGCGATCAGCGAGGACGGCGGCCGACGTTACCGGCGCCTGTTCGACGGTCCGGTGATGGATCGTACCGCCGACGAGCCGCATTTCTGTGGCACGACCTGCGTGCGAATCGAGAACGGGATCTGGCGCAACTGGTATCTGTCGTGCACCGGCTGGGCCGTGGTCGACGGCAAGCCCGAGGCGCGCTACCACCTGAAGTACGCGGAATCGCGCAACGGCATTCACTGGACGCGCGGCGGCCGTGTCGCGATCGACTACCTCGACGACCAGGAAGGCGGGCTGGCACGCGCATCGGTACATTTCGACGGTCGCCTTTACCGGATGTGGTTCTGCAAGCGTAGTCACGACGGCTACCGCGAGCGCTCGTCGGTCAGCTACCGGCTCGGCTATGCCGAATCGACCGACGGCATCGTCTGGCGCCGGCTCGACGACGATGCGGGGCTCGACGTGTCGCCAGGCGGCTGGGATGCGTTCATGGTTGCGTATCCGGAAGTCGTGCAGGTCGGCGAGCGCCTGTACATGTTCTACAACGGCGACGGCTTCGGCGCGAGCGGGTTCGGCTACGCGCAGGCACGAGCCATCAGTGGCATTCAGGGTGACGCAGCATGGACGTGATCGCAGGCGATTATCGGGAACTCGGTTACGCGATCGTCGCAAACGATGCGCTGCAATCGCTGATGAAGGACGTACGCGCGAAGTTCGAGCGTCATTTCATTCCCAGATTCGGCGACGACACGACGCGCAACCGCAACATCATCAAGCTGCTCGCCGAAGACGTCGACGTGAAGCGCTTCTTCTGCTCGCCCGAACTGACGGCCGCGCTCGACCGCCACCTCGGCATTGCAATGCCGGTGCAGACGGGCCCGATCGTCACCCACTACACGGCGAACGATCGCATCGGCAACAACTACGGGCTGCCGTATCACCAGGACTGGCCGAGCATGGGGACGTCCTCACGCGGCGTGATCGCGTGGACGTCGATCGCGGACGTGCGCAAAGGGGCGCCCGGGCTGCGCATCGTCCCGGGAAGCCATCTGCGCGGGCTTTGGCCGGGCGAGCAGACCGACCGCGGCTACGTGCTCGACGACCAGACCATCGACGGGGCTTGCGACCTCGAGATCGACGCAGGGCACGTGCTCTTCATGTCGCCCTATCTCGTACACCGGACGCTCACCAGCGACGTCGCCGACTGGAAGCTGTCGCTGTCGTGCCGCTTCGACGATTTCTCGTGCGATCAATGGAGCCGTCGTGGGTTCGTCAGCGCGTACCGCACCGCCGTCGACCGTCAGGCCTATCTGTCAGGATTTTGAGCGAGGCCCGCGTTACCGCGGGCCTCGGTGATCAGCGCACGAAGATACAGTTCCACAATCCCGCGTAGTTCTGCACCGGGTGCTTGCTTGCGAGCGTCAGACCGAGCTCGCCGAGACGGTGCGTGAGCAGGTCCATCTTAGCGTCCTCGATCTCGATCAGCAGTTGCCTGCACGCGCCCAGGCCCTGCGTCGCACCGTCGATGAGCGGCACCTCATGCCCGTCGACGTCGATCTTCACGTACTCGGGCTGCGGCAGGCCGAACTGCTCGCGCCAGCGATCGAAATGGACGACCTGGATCGTGTGCACGTGGTTCGGCGCGAACGTTTCGCCCGACACCAGTGACGGCTGGCCGACGATCTTCTCGTGTGCGCCAAGCTCCATCTTGCGGATGAACAGCCGGTCGATCGCAAACCGGTCGGATGCCGCCACGTTGAACGCCTGGAGGTCGAGCCCGTCCTGCGCGTTGAGGTACGCGTTCCACGACAGCAGGAAGTAATTCGACGGATCGGGCTCGATCGCGATCACCTTCAGGCCGCGTTTGGCTGCGTACAACGCGAAGATCCCGTTGCTCGCGCCGAAATCGTAGTAGACGGATGCGGGCGGCAGCCGGTCGATCCAGTCCAGCAGCTCCGGTTCGATGTACTCCAGCCCTGCCGCCATCCAGAGGAGTCGCTTGCTCGGCGCGAGCCAGCGGAACGTGAGCCCGCGCACCGTCGTCTCGACGACGTGCCGATCGAGATCGAACGCTTGCGCGCGGGTCAGCGCTTCCTCGCTCACGAGACTTTCAACGGGGACAAACTTCCAGTTATTCATGGCCGGCCTTGGTCGATTTCATGCATGTCGGGAACGCACGCCCGCCGCTGCCGACAGGACTTTGCCCCGAAACGCGTTGATTCTAGCGATGCTCGATCGATTCGAAACGATGAACAGATTCGGCAAAACCGGGCAATTCGCGTCGCTCGCGTGAATGGGCGGCCAGTGCGTTGCGGTCGGCGCGGCACTCGACGTGTGACAGTGGCCGACGTACGACACGACGTGTCCTCGACTCGCACGTTCGGAATTCGGTGGATCGTACCGATCGTCCGGCAGCTCGCCGACAGCAACCGGTCGTTCGCATCCGTTGCCCGTGTGTTCGGGCTAGAAGACCCGATGCGAACTCGACCTAAATTCGGCGCCAGACCTGCCGTTATAGCGAAAGTAAGGAGGGCGTCATGCAAAAGGCAGGCATTCGTAATGGACGACAGCCTGCGCAGTACGCCGGATCTTGCGCAATGGAACGCGGGACGCTGCGAGGCATGAAACGGCTCCTCTTCCGCACCCGCCCGATCTCGGCCGGAATGCACGCCACCGATTCTCCCTGCCCGTCCTGTCTTCAGGCGAAGCGTGACGGACGTTGGAGAAACGAGGCGGCCGCATGCGCTTCCGGCGGCACCGGGCAAATATCAATCAACAAACACTGAGAGAACTCGATTGATGCGCAACAAACTGATCACTGCCGCACTTGCGGCCATGGTTCCCTTGATGTGCGACGCGGCGACGAGCGTCGTGCTCGACGCGCGGGCCAATTGCCTTTCCAGCTATGTCGGAACAGTGTCCGGCGGTACGCCGGCCAAGCTCGCGCTCGCACCGGGCCGATATGCCGTTTCGCTTATTGCGAATACGATGAGTTGCGGCGGCGGCGCGCTGGAGCATGGCTGCAACATCGACACGGCGATCATACAAGGCGGCTTCGGTAGCATTCGGTGGGGCGGCACTGCCACGGCGCGCCCGACCATCGTCGAGATGACCGGGGCCGCCATAAATGTCTCCGCCTACGTGAGCGACGACTACTGCGGTGACAACACGGGGCAAGCAAGGTTGTTGTTTCAACCCACGAACTGAGCGCCATCTGCACGGGCCGTGCGGGGTAGCACTGCTCCCCGCATCTGCGGCACAAGATGAGTCTTGAATCGACCGTTGTCGGTCACCTTTGCGCCCGATGCATCGCGTCGGGCGTCTTGCATTGAAGGGCTCGCGGGCCGCCTGTGCCTGACGATGGGCGAACAATCGGCCGACCATTTCTTCAGCAGGTTCAGACGGTCCGTACCACCTCATCCGCCATTACGCGAGCGGCCGCGAAATGCGCGGCAAACGCCGCACGCAAGCGTTCAGCCATCTGGATCCAGCTTTCGTCACGCCCGCGCCGGAACAACCGCACCGTGCCCGGATACCACGGCGAATCGTCGCGGTCGTGCATCCAGCGCCAGTCCACGTCCTGATTCGGCAGCAGCACCCAGCAAGGCTTGCCGAGCGATGCGGCCAGATGCGCGGTGGACGTGTCGACGCACACCACGAGATCGAGCTGCGCGACGATCGCAGCCGTATCGGCGAAATCGTCGATCTCCGAGCCCAGGTGCAGCAGCGGCAGGCCGCCCGGCGGCTGGCGCGCCTCGTCCTCGCCCTGACCTTTCTGCAGGCTCACGAAATGCACGCCTGGCACGCTCCATAGCGGTGTCAGCAATGCGAGCGACGGCAGCGAGCGGTGCGCGTCGTTGTGATGCTTCGGGTTGCCCTTCCACACGAGGCCGACGCGCGGGCCGGCCGGCAGCGCATCGAGGCGTGCGCGCCAGCGCACGACGCAGGCCGGATCGGGCGTGATCTGTACCGGCGGCGGAATCGTGTCGAGCGTCGTGCCCGCATGCATCGGCGCGCTCAACAGGCTCGTCCAGTAATCGAACTGCGCCGCCTGTGCGGTCGCCGCCTCGTGATCGAGCACTGCGTCGACACCGTCGACCCTCTCCATCAGCCGATGCAGCACGGGCTGGCACGCAAACACCACGCGCGCCGCGTGCCGCGCCCTGAATTCCGCGAAATAGCGGCTGAACTGCAGCATGTCGCCAAGGCCATCTTCCTGCCAGACGAGCAGCGTCTTGCCGGCGAGCGGTTCGCCTTGCCACTGCGCACACGACAACACCTCGCGGGTCCGGCGGTGCACGAATGCCGATTGCTCGTAGCGCGATTCGTAGCGCCGCCAGCCTTCGTCGAACCGGCCCAGTCCAAGCAGCAGCGTCGCCAGGCCGAAACGCGCATCGCCATAGTCTGCGCGCAGTTCGAGCGCGCGACGGTACGCGCGTTCGGCGTCGTCGTGGCGGCCGGCATGCGCGAACGTAGTGCCGAGGTTGTAGTGCACTTCGGCCATCTCCGGCGCGAGCAACAGCGCATCGGCGAAAACCGCCATCGCTTCGTCGTGGCGGCCCTGCGCGCGCAGGACGCAACCGAGATTGTTGTGCGGCTGCGGCAGGCCGGGCCGGCATCGGACCGCATCGCGATAGGCCGCTTCCGCTTCCGGCAGGCGATCGAGATTCTGCAACGTGACGCCGAGGTTGTAGTGCGCCTCCGGGTGATCCGGGCACAGCGCGAGCGCCTGGCGGCTGGCCGCTTCCGCTTCGGGCAACCGCTGCATGTCGACGAGGATCGCACCGAGATTGGCGTGCGCGAGCACGTCGTCGGCGCGCACGGCAATTGCGAGTCGGTACGCCAGTTCCGCCTCGGCCTGCCGGCCGAGGACGCGCAGCAGGTTGCCGAGATCGGTCAGCACGTGGGCCGACTGCGGCTCGATCAGCAGCGCTTGCCCGAGCGCCTGTTCGGCCTCGTCGAGTCGGCCAAGCGCTTCGAGCACCTTCCCGAATCGATGATGATGCGACGCCCGCAACGGCGTGACGGACGCGAGCTGCCGGCGCAGGAGCGCCTCGGCGTCCGGCAGGCGGCCTTGCGATACAAGCAGCGCGCCGAGGCCGTCGTACGGCGGCTCGAACGTCGGCATCACGTCGATCGCGCGCCGCCACCAGGCTTCCGCGTCGGCCAGCCGGTTCAGGCCGAGCGCGCAGACGGCCGCGACGTGCAGCGCCGCGAAGGCCGGCGCCGGCCGGTCGAGTAGCGGCGCGACGAGCGACAGTGCATCGGCAAACTGTCCGTTCTGGCACAGCGTCGCGGCGGGTTGAACCAGCGCAGATTCGTCGGAAGCAGGTGTCATGTCATGCGGCGCTACGCAACGCGCAGCGCGAACGGACGGTCAGACGGGCGTCGGTACGGCGGCAGATTGCCCGGACTGGCTGACGGCACGGTCCTTGGCTTCCTGGAGCGCAGCGAGCGTGTCGAGCGCCCGCCCTTCGTCGGCGGTGAGATCGACCAGAAATGCGTCGTTGTTCTGCTTGATCCAATCGAGCGGCATGTCCCACCACGCGAGCTGCAGCAGCCGTTCGCGCACTTTCTCCGTGAAGCGGAAGCGCACCAGACGGGCCGGCGAACCGACATAAATTCCGTACGCCTCGGTGCGGAAATTCGGCGGAATGACAGCCCGTGCGCCGATCACGCATCCGCTCTCGATCTGGCTGCCGCCGAGAAACAGCGCTTCATCGCCGATCCATACGTCGTTGTGGATCACGGTATCCGCGTATTGCGGCATCGGCGCATTGGTGAGGCCGTTGCCGTAGATACTGAACATGCTCGTGGAAATGGTGCGCATCTCGTGCTGACCGTTCAGCAGGAATCGCAGGCGCATTCCGCCGGCCACGTTCTTGCCGATCACGAGCTTCTGATGGCCCTGGTCGTACTTCACGAGCGAGCCCACACCGAGTCCCGAGCAACGGCCGATATGAAAAGTACCGACCTGCGCCTCTTCATCGAGCCAGTCGCGGAAGAAGTTGTTCGGAATCGTCGAAAGGGCGCCATCCCGGTAGCCCAATACGATGAAATGCTTCGCCCACGGATGGTCGGACAGCACGCCAATACAATCGTCGGAGGTCGTAACGTTCATTCGCGGTCGCAAGTTTGCCGGTGCGGCGGCTCGGTGCCGGGCCGCTCGGTACGGCGGTGAGAAACGTCGCGGCACATCGGCCGCGAGCATGGACGATGCAGTATAGAAAACCCGCGACGGCAACCGGCCACGGAGAAGAACGGCGTTCTGGCTTCTGTTCCGGTGATGGGGTTGGGTGCGGTCCCGCGTCCGCGCGCCCGGATGCACCACGTGTCGACGTGGACTTGCCGTCAGGGCCGATGGCTGGCGCGCGCATCATTCGGCGCTCGAGTGTTCGTGCCCGACTTTTCATCGCAACGCTCGGGCATCGACGGAATCGTCGCGTCGATCCGGCCGACGCGCTCCGTCAGCCGCGCCCTGACAGTGCGCGGCCTCCCCGTTCCTCTGCGCCCGCTCAATTACTCGACGAACACCCGCCGCAGCTGCTCGAACTGCACGAGCTGGAACTGCACGAACTCGACGAACTGCAGCTCGACGACGAGCCACTGCTGTCCGACGCATCGAACGCACTGCCGCTGCCCGCTTTCGCGGCGGCGAGCGTTGAGATCCGCGACGCGGCCTGCACGGTTTGCGAATACGCCGACCATGCGGTGCCGGCCAGCGCGGCCGTGCCGAACAGCGCCGCAGTCCACAGCAACGGGTCCGGATCGCCGCGTTCGCGATCCTGCGTCTGATGCGCTGCCTGCGTATCGGGCGCGGGTCGCGGGTTTCGCGCGGCCCGCGGATCGTGCGCGATCCGGCGCGCGAGCCGCGCGGCCCGCCCGGCGGCCGTCGCGCCGCCCCGTCCGAAGCCGGTCAGCCGCCGCGCGACGATCCGGTACGCGACCGCGAACACCGCCATGCAGACGGCGAGCAGCAGCACGGGCCGCCCGCGGCTCAGGCCGACTGCGAGTTTCGCGGCACCCGTGCCCAGCACGAGCAGCACGATCGCGCGCGCGGCCAGGCGCGACGCGCGCATCTCGCCGGGTGCCCAGAGCCAGCCCTGCGCGCGCATCCCGTCGACGACCTCCTGCGCATACCCGGCGAGCCGCTCGCGAAACACGTCGTAACGCACGGTGCCGGACGGCCGCTCCTTGAGCCACGCGCAGTGGTCGTCATGGCGGCCCGCGCAATCCGGGTCGGCAATCTGCACGTAGCCGCCCTGTCCGGGGACCGTCCACAGGTCGACCGCGCCCGCATGCGCGAGCGACATCGTCACGACCTGGGCGACCCGTGCTTCGCCGCCGGTGAGATAGGCGACTTCGTCGGTGCTCAGGTCGACCGACGCCTTGCGCGTGCGCCCGCCCCAGCGGCGGCGCCGGAACTCGATACCCTGAAGCACCACGATCAGCAACAACGCGACGACGCATGCCGGCACATAGAACGCGAGAAATTGCGGCCCCGTGTAGTTCAGCACGTTGAAGTCCTGCGCCGATGCGCAGGTCGCGGCGACACTTGCGGCGGCTGCCGGCCATGCGAGTTTCGGCAACCGGTCGCGCCAGGTCCTGCCTGCGGGCGGGGCGGCCGGCGAATCCGCATTCCCGGCCACGCTCGCGGTTGAAGGTTCCGGCTGCGGCGATCCGGATGCGTCACGCATGCCGGCGGGCGACGGCCAGATCGACTCGGGCGGCTCGCAGCCGAACAGCCGGCGATAGCTGTCCAGCGTGTCGCGGTAACGCTGCGCGTACACGGCGGCCTCGTCCGGCGCGCCCGTGCCGGGCATGTGATGCAGCCGCGCGCGCAGCACGCCGGCGCAGAAGACGTCCCAGTATTCGAGCGTGTACTGCAGATGGAAATGCCACGCGGCATCGACCGCGACCGACGGCGTGACCGGGTGTCCGGCTGCCTGCGCGAGAAACGCGAAGCGCTTGTATTCGTCGATCACCGCCAGCGCGTGCGCATGCGACCAGCCTTCGGCTTCGGCAAGGCGCCGGCTGTACGGCAGCGGCGCGTTCGGATCGTCGGGGGAATACGCGTGCAGACGCGCGAGCAGCGCCTGCTGCGCATCGGTCAGCGCACGGGCATCGACTGCGGTCGAGGGAGACGGGATGGCAGTCATCGGGAGTCGGCGCGATGCGCGGACGGCCGCCGCGATCGACGCTTGGAGTTGTCGTTGCGGGCGATTCTCGCACAACGACGAGGCACCGGCACGTCCGGTCCGCATCGCCAAGCGGCGGCGACCGCTCATGCTGGGATCGAACCAGCAACCCCTGCCTTCGGAGTTTTACCTACGTTCGCCCCGCCCTTGCCCGGCAAGGCCCGGCGCGCCTCGCACAGCGCAAAACCAAGGCTGCACAAGATCGATCAAGGCCGCCCCGGCTCACGCAGGCTGCAATCCGGCTGCACGGCCCACGCCGTGCGCGCCCGTCATCATCAAGCACCACCCCGGAAAGCGTAAGACGCGATGCACGTCCCGACACGCGCCGCGTTGCGTCTCCACGCAGGCCACGCATGCGCATCGTTGAAGCCCGCCCGGCGAAGCTCGACCATGGGAACCATCTTCACTGCCTCACCGCCCGGGACCTCGCCATGGCAAGCAGCACGACATCGACATGCCTCCACCACCCGCCGGCCGGCGACTGCGTCGCTCTCCCGCATCGGGAGCGCCGGCCATGATCGTGCGCACCTTGCAGGGCGACACGGTCGACGCGCTGTGCTGGCGCCATTACGGCCGCACGGACGGCACCGTCGAAACCGTGCTCGAAGCCAACACCGGGCTCGCCAGCCTCGGCGTCGTGCTGCCGGCCGACACGCCCGTCCATTTGCCGCCGCTCGACACCGCCACGCGCGCACGGCCGTTGCTGCAACTGTTTGACTGACCCTGGAATCGCCTGCATGGCCGAACCGAACCTCACTACCGCCGCGATGCTGTCCGCCGCGATCGGCGTCGCCGGGCTCGCGCCCGGTATCGACGGCAACGCGCTGATCGGCGCGTTCACGGGCGCCGCGCTCGTGGTCGTCACGTCGAAGGAAATCGGCGTCGCACGGCGCGCCGCGTACCTGCTGATCTCGCTCGTGATGGGCTATCTCGCCGCACCGGAAATCGTCGGCGCCACCCCGATCCATTCGACGGGCGTCGCCGCGTTCTTCGCGGCCGCGCTCGTCATCGCCGTCACGCTGCAACTCATCGAACGGGTCAAGACGCTGGATCTGCTCGCGCTGTTCCGCAAGGGGGGATGACATGCCGCTCCCGCTCGTGCTGATCGCGCTCTGCGCCCACGTCGCCGTGCTCGTGCGCGTGCTCACCTACCGGCGCAACGGCGCGCGGCACCGGCATCGCGCGTCCTGGTTCGCCTGGATCGTCGTGGCTGTCGCCGGCGGCGCATCGATCGAATTGCTGCTGCATGCCGGCTCCGTCGGCTTCTTCGAAGCGGCCACCGCCGTCCTGCTGGCGATGTCCGTCTGCGGCACGCGCGGCAACGTCGCACGCCTGCTCAGGAGTGAATGAATCATGAAGACCCGCCGCCTCGGCGACCACGGCGACGACGTCGGCCTGCTGCAACGCCGGCTGATCCGCGCCGGCTATCCGGTGCAGGTCACGCACCTCTATGACGCGGCGACCGAAGCCGCCGTCGTCGCGCTGCAACGGAGGACCGGCCTCGTCGACGACGGCATTGCCGGCCCGAAGACCTGTGCCGCGCTGGCCACCGGCCAGCGCGACCCGAAACACCTCGCGCTCGCCGATCTCGAACGCGCCGCATGCACGCTCGACGTACCGCTCGCGTGCGTTCGCGCGGTCAATGAAGTCGAATCGCGCGGCGCCGGGTTCCTGCCCGACGGCCGGCCCGTGATCCTGTTCGAACGCCACGTGTTCTGGAAGCGGCTGCAGGCACGCGGCATCGATCCTGAGCCGTTCGCGGCGCGGCAGCCGGACATCGTGTCGCGCACACGTGGCGGCTATCGCGGCAGCGCCGCGGAATACACGCGCCTCGCGCTGGCCGAGTCGATCGATGCCGGGGCCGCATGGGAATCCGCGAGCTGGGGCGCGTTCCAGGTGATGGGCTATCACTGGGAACGCCTCGGCTATGCCGGCATCGACGAATTCGTCGCGTGCATGGAAAGCGGCGAAGCCCAGCACCTCGACGCATTCGTCCGTTACATCGCGGCCGACAACGCGCTGCGCCGCGCGCTCGCCGCCCGCCAGTGGGCCGCATTCGCACGCGCGTACAACGGCCCCGACTACGCGGCGAACCTCTACGACGTCAAGCTCGCGCGCGCCTACGACCGCTATGCGTCGCAACCGGCCGCGTCGACGCCGAGCGGATCTGCATCAGCCGGCGCCACGCCTGCGGCATGAACGGGCTCGCCGTGAAATTCGCCGTCTGCGTCGCCGCGCTTGCCGCGTGCGCCGCCGCGGCGCTGTACCTGCATGCGCTGCGCGCCGACCTCGGCTCCGCGCGGCAGCAACTCGTCGACGCACGACAGGCGCTTGCCGGGCGCGACGACATCATTTTGCGCATGCGGCAGGACGCCGCCGAACGCGCACGACAGCAGGCCCGGCTCGACCGTTCGCAGGCCGCGATCGCATCGAAGCTCGACGCCACTCGACTTGAAAACCGGAGATTGACCGATGAAAACGCCGCGCTTCGCGCCTGGGCTGGCACTCGTCTGCCTGACGACGTTGTCCGCCTGCAAGCCAATCCCGCTCTCACCGGCGCCGACGCTTACGTCGAATACGTGCCAGACGGTGAGCCCGTGCACGCTGCCGATGCTCGCGCCCCGCACCAACGGTGAGCTCGATGCCGCGCTCACGCTCGCGAAGGCTGCGTGGGCGACCTGCGCAGCGCAAGTCGACATGATCGCGGCGTGCCAGGCCGGCTCGCCCGCAACCAACCACGGAGCGCATCCGCATGATTAAGCCGGACAGCCTGCGGCGGGCGCTCGTCGCCGCGATCCCGTCGCTCGGGACCGAACCGGGCGCGCTGACCGTGCTCGTCGAGCAAGGGTCGATCGCGACGACCGGCACGCTCACGCCGTCGTTCGAATACCGGTACACGGCCCACGTGCTCGCGACGAATTTCTCCGGCGACACGGATCCCGTGTTCGTCGCGCTGGTCGAATGGGCACGCGCGAACCAGCCGGATCTCGTGACGAACCCTGCAGCGCGCGCGAGCGGCATCATCTTCGAGGTCGGCATTCGCGAACCGGCGGCAGTCGACCTGTCGATCCGGCTGGCGCTGACGGAAAGCGTCAACGTCACGACCGGGCCCGATGGCAGACACGTGATCACCCACGTCGACGACACGCAGGTCGATCCGGCCAACACGCTGACCTGGGTCGCGCTGCCGCAGATCAGGTAAGCCCGCCTTCCCGCACACGGCATCGTAGCCGTGTGCGGTCGAGCGAACGCCGTGCGCCGCGCGTGCGCGGTTTTCTGCAGCATTCAATCGTCCCTGCAACGGCTGCGCGTCGCAGCCGGCCATCTCGTTTCACCCACCTCGTTTCACCCACCTCGTTTCGCCCACCTCGTTTCGCCCACCGTGGCGAATCCGCATGCCGCGATCGCAACGCCGATCGCCAGCTCGCGCATTGCCGTCGAATCAGCCAGCGTCGACGGCGTCGTCCGTGGCGGCACCTCCGTCCGCCGCTGCACCGGTGCTCCGTCCATGAGTCTTCCCGCCGCCACACACCCGTCTGCCTTTCACCGCCACGCGATCCGCTGCACCTCCGCCCCTGTCTCCTTCCCTTCCGACGTCGATCCGCTCACGCATTCCAGCCTCACGACGACATCGCCCAGGCGCACGACGCCATCCTCACGCCGACCGGTGTTGCGATTCTCGACGCGCGCCTTCGCGCCGGCATCCGGCGCGCGCTGTCCTCGCCGCGACGACACAGGCCATCGCTCGCGCCCTGACTGCCCGGCCGTCACCATGGCTGCATGGACGCAAATGAAATTCAACGGCAGGCACGCAACGCGGTGCGCAAGGGAACGATCCTCGCGGTCGACCATGCGGCCGCGTTGTGCCGCGTCTCGGTCGGCGACGCCGACTCAGACGGCAGCGGCCTGCAGACCAACTGGATTCCGTGGGTCGCCGGCACCGCAGGCGGCACACGCGACTGGCTGCCGCCGACGCCGGGCGAACAGGTCGTGCTGCTCTGCCCGATGGGCGATCCGGCGCAGGGCGTCGCGCTGCGCGGCGTCTATTCGAATGCCGCGCCGGCCCCGGCATCGAGCCCGGACACCCACGCACGCGTCTACCCCGACGGCGCGAGCATCACGTACGACCACGCCGCGCATGCGCTCACGGCCGAGCTGCCCGCCGGCGCGACCGTGCGCGTCGTCGCGCCGGGATCGGTCGTCGTGCAAACCCGCGACGCCACCGTGAAGGCCGAGCGCATCACGTTCGACGCGCCGCAGACGACCTGCACCGGCGCGATGACGGTCAAGGGTCCGTTCGCCTTCGAATCCGGCATGACCGGCAGCGGCGGTGCCGGCGGCGGCGCCACGATGCAGATCGACGGCGCGGCCACCTTCACCCGTGAAGTGAAATCCCAGGGCATCAGCCTCCCGCATCACACGCATCGCGAACAAGGCGATGGACAACTCGTGAGCGCACCGCAATGAAAGGCATGAACGCGAACACCGGCCGCTCGATCTCGGGCCTGGACCACTTCTACCAGTCGATCGGCAGGATCGTGACGACGCCGCTCGCGACGTGCGTGAAACGCCGCACGTTCGGCTCCGAACTGCCCGACCTGATCGACGCACCCGGCAACGGCACCGTGCGCACCCGGCTGTACGCGGCCGTCGCGACGGCGCTCATGCGCTGGGAGCCGCGCCTGACGCTCACCCGCGTCGTGCTCGCCGCGGACGACGCGAACGCGGCAGCCGGGTCGGTCTATCTCGACATCGAAGGCTGGACCGGCGAGAACGGCACGGCCGTGTCGACCCGCGTGCCGATGACGAACGGGAGCCCCGCATGAGCGTGACGCCGATCGACCTCTCGCAGTTGCCGTCTCCCGACATCATCGAAGCGATCGACTACGAAGCCCTGCTTGCCGCGCGCAAGGCACGGTTCGTATCGCTCTACCCGGCCGGTGAACAGGCCGAGATCGCCGCGACGCTCGCGCTCGAATCGGAGCCGGTCGTGAAGCTGCTGCAGGAAAACGCGTATCGCGAGATCGTGCTGCGGCAGCGCGTGAACGACGCCGCGCGCGCCGTGATGCTCGCCTACGCGGTCGGCACGGATCTCGACCATCTCGCCGCGCTGTTCGGCATCCGGCGCCTGACGATCACGCCCGCCGATCCGGAACACAACATCGCGGCGGTCATGGAAAGCGATACCGACCTGCGCGCCCGCACGCAGCTCGCGCCGCAGAGCCTGTCCGTCGCCGGCCCCGAAGGCGCGTACGTTTCGCACGCACGCAACGCGGACGGCCGTGTGCTCGACGCATCGGCGGTCAGCCCGGCCCCGTGCGAAGTCCTCGTCTCGGTGCTGGCGCGCGATGGCGACGGCACGGCGGACCCGGCACTGATCGCCGCGGTCGCGGCCGCGCTGCAGGCCGACGACGTGCGGCCGCTCACCGACCAGGTCACGGTGCGCGGCGCGGAAATCCTGCGCTACCAGGTGCGCGCGCGGCTCGTGTTCTTTGCCGGCCCGGATCGCGCGGTGGCGCTCGCGGAAGCCAACCGCGCGATGAAGAAATACACCGAATCCATGCACCGCCTCGGGATGGAAGTCACGCTCGACGGGATCTACGCGGCCGCCCGCGCGGCCGGCGTGCAGAAGGTGATCCTCGAGAGCCCGCTCGCCGGCCTGCCG
The DNA here is from genome assembly GCF_017104825.1 of Burkholderia sp. Ac-20345. NCBI lineage: Bacteria > Pseudomonadati > Pseudomonadota > Betaproteobacteria > Burkholderiales > Burkholderiaceae > Burkholderia > Burkholderia sp. Ac-20345. The sequence continues at coordinate 28,605 of NZ_JAAGPO010000098.1, forward strand.
GCGACCAAGCAGCAGGCGCCCTACTGCACCGGGATCGAGCTGATCGACGGCGGGGTGTACAGCAATGACTGATGTCCTTCCGCCGAACGCGACGCGGCTCGAACGCCGGCTCGCCACGACGAACGCGCGTATCGACGACGTGCCGACGCCGCTCGCGACGCTGATGAATCCGGACGCGATCCGGTCCGACCTGCTGCCGTGGCTCGCGTGGCACCTCGGCGTCGATGCCTGGAAGGATTACTGGCCCGAGTACGTGAAGCGCGCGCGGGTCAGCCAGGCGATTCCGATCGCCCGCCGCAAGGGCACCGCCGCCGCGGTGCGCGAAGTCGTCGCGGCCTTCGGCGGAAACATCGTCCTGCGTGAATGGTTCGAGCAGCGCCCGCCGGGCCGGCCCGGCACGTTCGACCTCGTGATGACGGTCAGCGGCCAGGAAGGCAAACCGCCGACCGCCGAATACGTCGCCGACATCCTCGCGGAAATCGACCGGACCAAGCCGGTACGGGCGCACTACACGTTCACGCAGGGCTTCGAGATGCGGGGCCGACAACCGGTCGGCGCCGCCGCGCGCGTGGCGGCCTATCGCCGCCTGAACCTCACCGACTACTGATCGCACATGGCAACCCAGATCATCATCACCGACACCGGCCGTGCCGCGCTCGTCGCCGCCGGCAACGGCGGCACGAATGCCCACCAGGTCGTGGAAATCGGCCTGGCGAACGCGCCGTTCGTCGCCGACAAGGGGCTCACGAAGCTGCCGAACGAGCTGAAGCGGATCAAGTCCTTCGGCGGCGCCAACGTCGCGCCGGACACGATTCACACGACGCTGAAGGACGACACCGCAGACCAGTATTCGCTGTATGGGTTCGGCCTCTACCTCGAGAACGGCGTGCTGCTGGCCAGTTATGGCCAGGCGACGCCGATCATGGAGAAATCACCGGTCGCGATGCTGCTGCTGTCGTCCGACCTGCAGTTCGCGACGATTGACGCGACACAACTCGTGTTCGGCGATGCATCGTTCCTCAATCCGCCGGCGACCACCGAGCGGCAAGGCGTGGTCGAGCTGGCGACACAGGCGGAAGTGAACGCCGGTGCGGACGATACACGCGCAGTGACGCCGAAAACCGCCGCGTCGCGATACGCGGCATTGACCGGGGCGAAGTTCACCGGCCCGGTCTTCACCGAGTTCGATGCAGGTCCGGACAGCGCGCACGTCACGATTCGTCCGCCGACCGGCAAGAACGGCCGGGAAAGCCGCGTGCGCCTGCACGGCACGTTCGGCGGCAACCACGCCGATATCGGGACGCGCCTGGTCGCGACGGTTCGGGCGGGCTTCGACAACGGGGCGTGGGGACGCGAGTACGTCGATCTGTGGGTCAACAAGACCGGTAACGACGCCGAGACCGATACGAACCAGGCGCGCGCCCTGCGCATCACGTCCGGCGGCCGGGTGCTGGTCGGCAATGGCAGCGTGGACGACGGCAACACGACGCTGCAGGTCGCAGGCAACGCCAAGGTGTCGGGAACGCTCTATTCCACGGCATCATCGATTCAGGCGGCGGGTTCTGGCACGGGCTACGCGACCCTGTTCCTCACCAATCCGGATTCCTCAAAAGTGCGCTGGACGGTGTACAAGGAAGATTCGGCAGAGGGCGTCGGCAATGCTGGTTCCCACTTCGGCATCAATTCGTTTGACGACAGCGGCAACCAAACGCGACGCCTGTTCATTCGACGCGACACGGGAACCGTGAGCGTGACCAAGCGCCTGACCGTCGGCGACATCGGCGACGACGGCCGGAACGTGATCCAGGTCGGAGGAAATGCCACGTTCAAGGGTGGGTTGACCTCGCGCGAAATGGACGCCAACGGTGCGCATTTCCGCGCGATCTCCAACGACTACGGCGCCCTCCTGCGCAACGACGGCACGAACGTGTATCTGCTGTCGACGAACAAGGGCGATGCGGAAGGTCAGTGGAATGATCTCCGTCCGTTCGCCTGGACGCTCGCCGACGGGACGGTCCGGATCAATGGCAGCGGGGCAATGACCTACATCGGCGGCGAACTTTTCGTCGGGACGAGCACTGCCGAAGCGCACATCAGGCTCGGCTCCGCCGCTGGATATATCTACGGCAACGCCGGATCGGTTGGCTGGTGGGGAGGTAATTCTGGCGCATTCCAGTATTTCACGGAAGACCGAACTTTCCGGGTAGACAGCAAACCGGTATGGCACACCGGCAACCTCCCGAATCCGATCCAGTCGACCGGCTTCGCGATGTCGGCCGGCGCACAGATTCTCGCAGCGGAAGGCACGCCATCTGCGCCCGGCATTACGTTCATCAACGACGGCAAACCAGATACGGGCCTGTACCACATCAACGACGGTTCGTTCGGCGTGACCTGCAACGGGATTCCGCAGGGTTCGTTCACGCCGGACGGAACGGTCTTCCAGACACCCGTGCAAGGCCCGACACCCGCGACGGGCGATCGGTCGAAGGCGCTGGCCACGACCGAATGGGTGCTGGCCGCCCTCTCGACGGCGACCGTCGGCCAGATCGTTTTCGAGCCGCGCACGCTGCCGCGCGCCGGGTTCCTGAAAGCGAACGGCGTGCTCGTCAATCGTGCCGACTACCCCGCGCTTTGGGCCTATGCGCAGGCCAGCGGCACGCTCGTCTCGGACGATGAATGGCGCAACCAGCGATGGGGTTGTTTCTCGTCCGGCGACGGCTCGACGACCTTCCGCCTGCCGGAGCTGCGCGGCGAATTCATCCGGTGCTGGGACGACGCCCGCGGCGTCGACACCAACCGCATCCTCGGCTCGTGGCAGGACAGCGCGAACCGCTCGCACGGCCACGGCGCCAGCGCGGCCGAAGTCGGCGATCACGCGCACTCGGCCTGGACCGACGGGCAGGGACAGCACGGCCACGGCGTCAATGACCCCGGCCACGCACACGGTGTCCGGATGGGTCGGGTCGGCGTCGTCGCCACCTCCTACGGCCAGGGCTGGGGCCCGTACAACTGGGACCGGCAGGACATGCACGGCACCGAGGGCGCAGGTACCGGCATCTGGTTGAGCGAAGCCGGCAACCACGGCCACAACGTTGGCATCGGCGGCTCCGGTCGCCACAGCCACGCCATCACCGTCAACCTCGACGGCGCCAATGAATCGCGTTCGCGCAACGTCGCGCTGCTCGCGTTGATCCGTGCTTATTAACCTGGACCCCGAAACATGCTGATCCACCACTACAACCAGTCGACCGGCGAATACCTGAGCAGCGGCCAGCCCGACGCCGATCCGCGCAACCCCGAACGCTGGCTCGTGCCGTCATGGGCGACGTTCGACGCGCCGCCGGCGCGCACGCCGACGACCTGGCCGTTCTATCGCGACAACGCGTGGACGCTGCTGCCGGACTTCCGTGGCCGCCTTTGCTATCGCACCGACACGGGCGAAGCAGTCGAAATCGCGACAGCTGGCAAGACACCCGACGAACTCGGCCTCACGACCGAACCGCAACCGTCTCCGCGCCACGCATGGATCAACGGCGCATGGGCGATCCCGGCCGAGCTGCTCGAGCGCGAGAAACGCGACGCCGCGATGGCCGAGTTCGAGCGCCGGCTGGAAGCCGCACGCAAGGCCAACGCCGGCAAGGCCGACGCCTACGCAGCCGGCCTGCTCGATGACGAAGGCATCTACTACTTCAAGGCCTGGTCGGCCTACCAGATGGCACTCGTTTCGGTCATCCAGGCCGACACGTTCCCCGATTCGGTGACGTGGCCGACTACGCCGGCGCCATACGTACCGCCTCCGCCTCCGCAGCCGGAAACGAAGCCGCAGCCGGAACCGGAATCGAAGCCGACGCCGCAGCCGCAGCCGCAGCCGGACCCGCAACCCCAGCCCGACGAACCAAGCGCACCTGCAGTTCCGGTCGCGGACCCCGCGGCCTGATCCGCACGGGATTTCTCCCGTCCTCTTTCATCTGATCTGCACACACAGGAGCCACACACCATGCCGCAGGATTATCACCACGGCGTACGCGTCATCGAAATCAACGAGGGCTCGCGCCCGATCCGCACCGTGTCGACGGCCGTCGTCGGCATCGTCTGCACCGCATCCGACGCCGACGCCACCGCATTCCCGCTCGACACGCCCGTCCTGCTGACCAATGTCGTTGCCGCGCTCGGCAAGGCCGGCACCAAAGGCACGCTGCGCCGCACGCTCGACGCGATCGGCCGGCAGACCAAGCCCGTCACGATCGTCGTGCGCGTCGCCGAAGGCAAGGACGCCGCCGAGACGGCAACCAACGTGATCGGCACCGTCACGGCCGACGGCAAGTACACGGGCATGAAGGCGCTGCTCGGCGCACAGGCGCGCTTCGGCGTGAAGCCGCGCATCCTCGCGACGCCGGGCCTCGACACGCAACCCGTCGCCGCGGCGCTCGCGTCGATCGCGCAGTCGCTGCGCGCATTCGCATACGTGTCGGCCAACGGCTGCAAGACGAAGGAAGAAGCCGTCGCCTATCGCAAGCAGTTCAGCCAGCGCGAACTGATGGTCGTCTGGCCGGACTTCCTCGCGTGGGACGACACGACCAACAAGACCGTCGTCGTGCCGGCCACCGCGTATGCGGCCGGCCTGCGCGCGAAGATCGACAACGACACGGGCTGGCACAAGACGCTGTCGAACGTCGGCGTGAACAGCGTCACGGGCATCAGCGCCGACGTGTCGTGGGACCTGCAGGATCCGGCGACGGACGCAGGCTTCCTCAACGAGCAGGACGTGACGACGCTCGTGAACCGCAACGGCTTCCGCTTCTGGGGTTCGCGCACGTGCTCGGACGATCCGCTGTTCGCGTTCGAGAACTACACGCGCACCGCGCAGGTCATCGCCGATTCGATCGCCGAAGCGCAGATGGCCATCATCGACGGCCCGCTCAACCCGTCGCTGCCGCGCGACATCATCGAGACCATCAACGCCAAGTTCCGCGAATGGATCTCGCAGGGCTACCTGATCGGCGGCTCGGCCTGGTACGACCCGGAGCCGAACACGACCGACGTGCTGAAGTCCGGCAAGGCGTATCTCGACTACGAATACACGCCGGTTCCGCCGCTCGAAAACCTGATGCTGCGCCAGCGCATCACCGACCGTTACCTCGCCGATTTCGCCGCGCGCGTGAGCGCGTAACGACCGGCCTCACCAGGAGTCAAACACGATGGGTATGCCTCGCAAACTCAAGGGATTCAACCTGTTCCAGAACGGCGAGAACTTCGTCGGCCAGGTTGTCGAAGTCACGCTGCCGAAGCTCACGCGCAAGATGGAGGACTACCAGGGCGGCGGCATGAGCGGCCCGATCAAGGTCGACTTCGGGCAGGAAGGGATCCAGCTCGAATGGACCTGCGGCGGCTTCATGCGCTCCGTGCTCGGCCAATACGCGATCACGAAGCACGACGGCGTGCTGCTGCGCTTCGCCGGCGGCTACCAGTCCGAGGATTCGACCAACGTCGACGCGATCGAGATCGTCATCCGCGGCCGCCACAGCGAAATCGACCCGGGCACCGCGAAGTCGAAGGAAGACACCGCGTTCAAGGTCACGACCGTCGCCAGCTACTACAAGCTGTCCGTGAACGGCCAGGACGTGATCGAGATCGACTTCGTCAACATGATCGAGAAGGTCAACGGCAACGACCTGTTCGCGGCGCTGCGCAACGCGATCGGCCTGTAATCCGCCGCCCGGCCGGTTACGCCGGCCGGGCCTGCCCCCGCACTTCCCCCCGACAGATCACCGACAGGACCACCATGAACCCGATGCAACCCGACCCGGCCGCGAACGACTCGCAGGCCGATGCGTCCGCCGTCACCGCGATCGCGGCGCCCGACCAGGACGATCCCGCCACCCACACGCTCGACACGCCGCTCGTGCGCGGCAACCAGACGATCACGTCGATCACGCTGCGCAAGCCGAAATCGGGCGAGCTGCGCGGCGTGTCGCTGTCCGACCTCGTCAGCCTCGACGTCGTCGCGCTGTCGAAAGTACTGCCGCGCATCAGCTCGCCGATGCTGACCGAAGCCGACGTCGCCGGCATCGACCCCGCCGACCTCGTGCAGCTGGGAGGCATCTTCGCCGGTTTTTTGATGCCGAAGGCCGTGAAATCCCGACTGGCCTCCCAGACCGCGTAGAAGACCCGATGGCAGACATCGCGACGGTGTTCGGCTGGACACCGCCCGTGATGGATGCCTTCAGCCTGGCCGAGCTGATGGACTGGCGCGAACGCGCACGAGTACGCGCCGGCGCCCAATGAGCGAAACGATCGACGATGGACAACACCACGAAACTGCGCGTCATGTTCGACATGGTCGACAACATGACGAAGCCCCTGCAAATGATGCTGACCGGCAACAAGGGGCTGGCCGATTCGCTGCGGGCCACCCGCCGCGAGCTGGATGACATGGCGAAGACGCAGAAGCGCATCGGCGAGTTTCGCGAGATGCGCAAGGGCCTCGCCAATACGGCATCGGATCTCTCGGCGGCACGCGCGCGCGTCGACACGCTTGCCCAGTCGCTGCGCGCGACCCGCTCGCCGTCGCAACAGATGATCAGCGACTTCAACAAGGCGCAACGCGCGGCCGAGAACCTGGCGTCCGCGCACCACTACCAGGCCGGCCGTGTACAAGCCGTGCGCACCCAGCTCGCCGGCGCGGGCATCGACACGCGCAACCTGTCGCGGGACGAGCGCAACCTGCGCGCGACGATGGCGTCGCGTGCGTCGATGATCGACGCGGGGGTACGCGGGTACGACGCCCAGCGCCAGCAGCAAGCCGACGCCCGGCGCGCCAGGATCGACGCGCTGCGCGGCACCGGCGAGAAGTGGGCGGAACGCGGCAAGGCCGTCAAAGGCGTCGGCAAGGATATGCTCGGCATGCTGTCCGATCCGCTCGACGCCGCGAAGCAGGCCGAGAGCGAAACGCTGCGCATGCGCGCGGCGGGTGCGTCGGCCGATGCGGTGAAGTTCGCGCGCGCGCAGCAGGCCTATGGCCTGTCGACCATCGACAACCTGAGCCTGATGCGCGAGTCGCTGTCGGCGGTGGGCGGCGACGAGCAACGCGCACGGGTCGCCATGCCGGTGCTCGAGGCCATGAAATTCGCGAACGAGGCGCTGTTCGGCAAGGAAGACGCGAAGAAGAACGTCGACCAGTTCATGGGCATGGTGAAGGTGATCGACCTGCGCGGCGGCACGAAGGATGACGCGGCGGTCCTCGCCGAAGCGAACATCGTGCAGAAGATGCAGACGGCGACCGGCGGCAAGGTCAGCAGCGACGAGTGGAACAATTTTGCCGAATCGGGTGGCGCTGCAGCCAAGAAGTTGCGCACCGACGCGTTCTATTACCAGATGCAGCCGATCATCGAGAAGCTGGGCGGAAAGTCGGCCGGAGCAGGCCTCGCGGCGTTGAACGGCAGCACACTCCAGGGCAAGGCGGCCGGGGCCGCCGCGCAGCGGATGATGGCGCTCGGCCTGGTCGATCCGAAGCTGGTCCAGCACAAGACGAACGGCGCGATCACCGGGCTCAAGCCCGGCGCGCTGACGGGCAGCGCCATGCTGCAGGCGTCGCCGTTCGAATGGCTCGAAAAGGTGCTGCTGCCGAAGCTCGCCGCCAAGGGGATCACGAGCCCCGACAAGGTCAAGGCCGAGCTGGCGAAACTGTTCCCCGACAAGGCCGCGGGGAACCTGCTCACGACGATGTACGACCAGCGCGAGCAGATCCACGACACCGAGCGGCAGAGCGCCGCCGCCGACGGCATCACCGGCATGCGGGCGAAAGCCGCGGATTCGACCGCGGGCCGCGAGCTCATCGTCCTCGCGCATTTGCGCGACCTGAAGCTCGAGATCGGCGAGAAGATCACGCCGATGTACAACGCGGCACTGGACGTCACCGCCACCGTACTCGAGAAGATCGTGAAGTTCGTGCGCGAACACGGCACGGCCACCCGCATCCTCGCCACGGCTTTCGCAGGGCTGGGCGGCGTACTCACGGTCGTGGGCACGCTGGCGAGCGTTTTCGGCAACGTGCTCGGGTCGGTGAACGTGCTCCGCTTCGCGACGTCGATGGTCGGTGCGCTCAGGCTCGTCGGGCAGGCATTCATGGTGCTCGGCCGGCTCGCGCTGGCGAATCCGCTGATGTTCGTGATCGGCGTGATCGCGGGGGCCGCCATCTACGTCTGGCAGCACTGGGACACGCTCGGCCCGATGTTCATCGCGCTGTGGGAAACCATCAAGGACGCGTTCGGCGCGGCCGGCGACTGGATCACCGCGAAATGGGACGCCACCGTCGAGTGGGTAAAGACCTCGATCGGCGGCATCGGCGACTGGTTCGGCGACCTCGGCACACGCTTCCAGGAAGTCGGCGCCAGCGTGGTGTCGGGGCTCGTCGAAGGCATCAAGAGCCGCTACAGCGCGCTGAAGGAGACGATCAGCGGCCTGGGCAGCTCCGCGCTCGGCTGGATCAAGGAAAAGCTCGGCCTGCAGGCTTCGACCACG
>NZ_JAAGPO010000099.1:0-36290 GCF_017104825.1 Burkholderia sp. Ac-20345
AGCCAACGTGTCGGCCGGCGCCGCGAGCACGTCGAGCGGAATCTGGAGGTGCACCGGGCGCGGCCGGCCGCCCGAGAACACCGCGAACGCGCGCGCGATTGCCTGCGGCAGTGCGTCGGCGCGCGGCACCGTATAGCTGAACGCGGCGACGTTCTCCGCGAACGCATGCTGGTCCGGCAGTTCGTGCAGATGACCGTTGCCCGAGCCGATATCGCCGGACGCGTTGACGCTCGAGATCACCAGCATCGGAATCGAATCCGCATACGCCTGCGCCATCGACGTCGCGATGTTCGTCATCCCGGGGCCGGTGATCACGAAGCACACGCCGGGCTTGCCGGTCGCGCGCGCATAGCCGTCCGCCATGAAGCCGAGGCCCTGCTCATGGCGCGCGCTCACATGGCGCAGCGCGCTGCCGGCCAGGCCGCGATACAGCTCGATCGTATGCACGCCGGGAATGCCGAACACCGTGTCGACGCCGTATGCAGCGAGCAGGTCGACGAGATACATGCCTACAGTTTTCATCAGAATTTGCTCCGAGAGACCCCGCCATTTCCCTCAAGGGGACTTCCTTCGGGGCGAATGGCGGGAAGGAAAGGAGTGCTGTTGACAGGCAGCTTCTTCCACGGGTTAGGATCACCGGCATGATCCTTGTCTACCGCTACCGCGTGAAGTCGCTCAACGGACTGCTCAACAAGCAGAGCCGTGCGGTGAACTACGTCTGGAACTTCTGCAATGACACGCAGAAGCACGCGCTCAAGTGGAGCAAGAAGTGGCCGACGGGTTTCGACTTGAACGTGCTGACGACGGGGAGCAGCAAGGCGCTCGGCATCCACTCCGGCACGATCAACGCAACCTGCGAGCAGTACGCGAAATCTCGCAGCCAGAGCCGACGTCCTTGCTTGCGCTATCGCGGCAGGAAATCGCTTGGTTGGGTGCCGCTGAAGGGCCGTGATCTGAAGCGTGAAGGCGACGCGTTCCGATTTGCCGGCAACACGTTCCGCGTGTTCAACAACCGCCCGCTTCCCGAGGGCAAGATCAAGGACGGAACCAATTTCGCGCAAGATGCGCGCGGCAACTGGTTTCTCAACATCGTGATCGAGATACCCGATGTTCAGGTGCGCCCGATTCGTTCGGGTGTCGGTATTGATCTTGGCCTGAAAGACTTCGCCACACTTTCGACCGGCGAAAAGCTGCCGAACGACCGGTTTGGTCGGCGTGCAGCCGAAAAGCTGGCGAAAGCCCAACGTGCGCGAAAGCACAAGCAGCACATTGCGAAGCTGCACGCGAAGGTGGCGAATGCCCGCGCCGATTTCCAGCACAAGGTTGCGCTCGATCTGGTGCGACGCTTCGATTACCTCGCGGTCGGCAACGTGTCGACTGCCAAGCTCGCCAGAACCAAGATGGCGAAGAGCGTCTACGACGCATCCTGGTCGTCCTTCCGGGACAAGCTCCGTTATAAAGCGATCGCGCACGGGGCCACGTTCGAGGAAGTCGACGAAAGCAGTTCTACCCAGTCCTGTTCGGCGTGCGGGTCGAAAGACAGCACGACGCGGCCGAAAGGTATCGCAGGGCTGCGAATAAGAGAGTGGGTTTGCAGTGAATGTGGTGTCGCACATGATCGTGATATCAACGCTGCCCGAAACATTCTCCGATGCGGACGTGCATCGCCAGCTGTGGGAATCCTCCGCCTTTCGGCCTGAGGAGGACGTCAACGTTCAAGGTAGGTTTCCGGATCGCGTACCGGCCGGCGCGGCCGCCGTCAGTGCGCGAGCCCCGGCAGCAGTTCGCGCACACCCTGCGCGAGCATCTGGAACGCGATCGCGGTCAGCACGATGCCCGACAGCCGCTCGACGAGCGTCCTGCCGATCTCGCCGAGCCGCCGGCACCACGATGCCGAGCACGCGTACGTGAGCCCGATCACGCCCGCATGCAGCACGCAGGCCGCGCTCAGCGCGAGCAGGTCGGACGGCGTGTGAAAGCGCGTCGCGGTCGTGATCACGAGCGACATCACCGCACTGCCGATCGACAGCGGGAAGATCAGCGGCACCGCGATGTAGTTGCGCCATTGCGCATATTCGAGCCGCCGGTCGCCGCCGCTGCGTTCGTCGTTCGCCGTGCCGCGCATCATCGGGATCGACCACAGGCACAGCACGAGGCCGCCCGTCAGCGTCAGCGCGCCGAGCGTGAGGCCGAGCATGCGCAGCAGGAACTGCCCGCCCCACACCGCGCCGACCATCAGCGCCGCGATCCACGCGAACAGCCTGAACGCGATCTGCCGCTGCGTCACGTCGGGAAAATGCCCGGTGACGGCCGCGTACATCGGGATCGCGACCGGCGGACAGAACAGCGTCAGCAGGCCGGTCAGGAACAGCAGCACGTCGCTCGACGTCAGGGTCATCGCTCGATCTCGCATGCGGTCGGAGGGTTGGGAGGCGCATCGGCATGCGTGGCCGGGTGTCGCGGTCAGTCCTGCGCGGCTTCCTGCGGCGCGCGCTCACGCGGCCGCATGTCGCAGTCGAAGTCGTCGAGCGTCGGAAACGCCATCGGTTCGAGCCGGTCGAGCTGCGCGAGATGCTCGTCGTAGCGGTCGAGCACGGCCGCGCGCTCGGCATCGCCGATATACGGCACGTGATAACCGACGAACGACGGCAGCACGTCGAAGCCCGCGTAGCCGAGCGTGCCGCGCAGCACGTGGCGCAGCATCAGGTCGATGTCGCCGTGCACGCCATCCGCGCCGAACATGTAGTCGCGACCGCCGCACGTATAGGCGAGCAGCGCGCGCTTGCCGCGCATCCCGCCGCGGTCGTAGAAGCGCACGCCGCCGTACACCTTGCCCGACACGAGCACGCGGTCGATCCAGCCCTTCATGATCGCCGGCACCGAGCACCAGAACAGCGGAAAGCTCAGGATCAGCAGGTCGCACGCGGCCAACTTGTCGAGTTCCGCGGCGATGTCCGGCGCGATCGCGTTCGCGGCGACGTTCTCGCGCTGTTCCAGCGCGTAGACGAGATAGTCGGGGTTCTTGCGCACGCCGAAATCGGCCGCGCTCGCAACCGGATTCCACTGCATCGCGTACAGGTCGGACACCGTCACGGTATGCCCCTGCGCTTCGAGCGTGCTCACCGCGCGGTGCAGCATCGACGTCGTGAACGACTGCGGTTCGGGATGGGCGTGAACGATCAGGACTTTCATGGTGCGCGTTTTCTCCGCAACGTAACGTTGAATGGTTGAATTCAGACGGCCCCCGCCGCGCGCTTGCGCAGCAGCGACAGGCCGATCGCGACGCAGGTCGCGACGAGCAGCAGCGTGGACACCGACGCGATTGCCGGATCGACGTTCTCGCGCATCCCGTCCCACATCCGGCGCGGCAGCGTGTACACGTTCCGGCTCGAGATGAACAGCGTGACGACGAGCTCGTCCCACGACAGGATGAACGCGAACACCGCCGCCGACAGCACGCCCGGCCGGATCGACGGCAGGATCACGTAGCGCAGCGTCTGCGCGAGGTTCGCGCCGAGGCTGCGCGACGCCTGTTCGATCCGCAGGCCGACGGTCGCGAGCGACGCGGACACGGCCACCACCACGTAAGGCACCGACAGCACGACGTGCGACAGGATCACGGCCGGAAGGCTGTCGAGCATCCCGAGCTCGCCCCACAGCCGGTAGAACGCGAGCGCCGACACGATCGGCGGCACGATCAGCGGAAACAGGATCACGCCGCGCACGAACTCGCCGCGCCGCGACGCGACCTTCCACAGCCCGATCGCGCACAGCGTGCCGAGCGTGACCGAGATCGCCGACGACACCAGCGCGATCAGCCCGCTCTGCAGGAAGCTCGACACCCAGCCGTCGTCGTCGAGCAGCACGCTGTAGTGGCGCAGCGACAGCGCGCCGTCCGGCATCGACAGGTAATCGCTCGGCGTCAGCGATACGGGCACCGACACGAGCAGCGGCAGCATCAGGAACAGGATCGCGGCCCACGCGACGCCGACCACCAGCGCGCGCCCTGCGGTCATTCGGATCTTCATCGGTTCGTCCTCCGGTCGGGTCAGCGCGCGCCGAACAGTTCGCGCAGGTCGACGAAACGCGCGAGCAGCGCGAGCGCGGCCAGGATCGACGCCAGCAGCAGCGACGCGAGCGCCGCCCCGCTGCCCCAGTTCACGAGCTGCAGGATCTGCGTGCTGATGTACTCGGCGATCATCACCGTGCGGCCGCCGCCGAGAATCACCGGCGTCACGTAGAAGCCGAGCGAGAAGATGAACACGAGGATCGCCGCGCCGACGATGCCCGGCCGCGTCTGCGGGAAATACACCTTGCGAAACGTGACGAAGGCACCCGCGCCGAGCCCCTGCGACGCACGTGCGAGCTGTGGGTCGATGCCCTTCATGTTCGCGTACAGCGGCAGCACCGCATACGGAATCATGAAGTGGATCATCCCGATCACGACGCCGATCTCGTTGCGCATTAGCGGCAGCGGCGCGTCGATCAGCCCGACGCGCATCAGCAGCGTGTTCACGAGCCCCTGCTCGCCGAGCAGAAACAGCCACGAGAACGCACGCACCAGCACCGACGCCCAGAACGGCACGAGCAACCCGAACATCAGCGCCATCCGCTGGCGCGGGCCGACGTGAGCCATCGCATACGCGATCGCGTAGCCGAGCGCGACCGAAAAGACGGTCGTGACCGCGCACACGCGCAGCGTCGTCCACAGCACGCGGTGCACGCCGTGGTTTTCCAGCAGCCGCGCGTAGTTCTGCAGGCCGGGCTCCGGCACGGTGAAGCCGAGCCACAGCACACGCACGAGCGGATACACGTACAGCACGATCAGCACCGCGAGCAGCGGCACGACGAGCAGCCAGTAGCGATCGGCCTTCGCGCGGCCGAGCGGGACGCTGCCCGTGACGGGGGTAGACAGGGTATTCATGCGGTCACGCTCACGAGGCGGCGGCTCAGGACGACATCAGGTCGGTGTACTGCGCGAGCGTCGTTTCGTAATGCTGCGCCCACCATTCCGGATTCACCTTGCACTGCTTCGCCCAGTTCTCGGGCGTGCCGGGATTGTCGGCGCGCAGCGCCTGCGGCACCGCGGCCGTCGCGGCCGGCGTCACCGGCCCGTTGCCGAGTAGCGACAGCAGGCGCACCTGCGGCTCGACGCCCTGTACGAACTTGATGAACTGCCACACGGCATCGCCCGACGGGTTGTTCTTCGGCACGCCCCACACGTCGCACGACGCGAGCCCCTGCTCCCACGTATAGCGGAACCGGCCGCTACTTTCGCGCTGGATCACGTTCGCACGCGTATGCCAGATGCACGCCATGCTGACTTCACCGTTGCGCAGCAGCTGCAGGCTGTCCGCGCCCGAATCCCACAACAGCACGTTCGAGCGCAGCTCCTTGAGTTTCTTCAGCGCGCGCGGCACATCGATCGGATAGACCTTGTCCTTGTCGACGCCGTCGGCCATCAGTGCGGCTTCCAGCGCGCCGCCCATCCACTTCCACAGCCCGCGCTTGCCCGGAAACTTGCCGACATTCCAGAAATCGGCCCAGTTCTTCGGCGGATTCGCGCCGAACTTGCGCGCGTCGTAGACCAGCACGTAGCTCAGCAGGTACGACGGCACGCCGAAGTCCGATGCGAGCCCCGGCAGCGCATTGCGACCGACGACCGAATAGTCGATCGGCCGCAGGAAACCCTGCTTGCCGAGCTTGATCGCCGCGAAGCCGTCGAGGTCCATCACGTCCCAGATCACGTTCCTGTTCTCGACCATCGCCTTGATCTTGCCGTCCTCCGGCGACGAGTCGTAGCCCATCCTGATCCCGCTCGCCTTCGTGAACGGGTCCATGTACGCGGAGCGGAACGCCGAACGGGCTTCGCCGCCCCACGCGCTGAGCACGATTTCCTTCGGATTCGACGCCAGCGCGTCCTTCGCGCCCAGCGACAGCAGCGTCGGCGCGATGCCGGCGGCCGCGCACAGCCGGAGGAAATCGCGGCGCCGCTGCGACGTCGCGGGTTGAAGGTCGCGTGCTTGGTCGAGCAGGTCCTGCAGATGGCGGTTCGTCATGGTGTCTCCTCCAGGGCTGGGCAGCGCCCGCACGCATCTCGTCGTTTCCGGGCACCGGTGAATCGATCGGCGACGACGGCCTGCGCCGCGTCGCGCGGGATGCAGCGTTCGCGGCGTCAGTCGGCCGCGATCCGGCAGGTCGCGTCGCGCTCCCACTGCACGAACACGTCCATGCCGGTGCGCGGCGACGCGAGCCCTCGCCACGCGGGCACGTCCGCCGTCATGCAGCCGAGCGCCGACGTCTCGATCTCGAAGCGGTACGACGAACCGAAATAGCTCCAGTGACGGATGCGCCCGGCCACTTCGTTGTGCGCGCCGCCGCACGACGTCGCCGACACGGCGACCTTCTCGGGGCGTAGCGCGAACAGCAGCGTGTCGTCGGCCCGTGCGCCGCACGCGGGCGCGACGAACCGCGCATCGCCGACGCGGTAATGCGTCGTCGCCGCATCGCCGCCGAGCGCGACGCCTTCGATGAAGTTGCTCTTGCCGAGGAAATCGGCGACGAAGCGGTTGGCCGGCTGCTCGTACAGCCCGTCGGGCGTGCCGATCTGCTCGAGCCGGCCGTCGCGCATGATCGCGATCCGGTCCGACATCGACAGCGCCTCCTCCTGGTCGTGCGTGACGAACAGGAACGTCGCGCCGAGCCGCTCGTGCAGCGCCTTCAGCTCGACCTGCACCTCGCCGCGCAGCTTGCGGTCGAGCGCGCCGAGCGGTTCGTCGAGCAGCACCAGGTCGGGATCGAACACCAGCGCGCGCGCAATCGCAACGCGTTGCTGCTGGCCACCCGACAACTGGCGCGGCAGCCGGCTCGCGAGATGGCCGAGCCGCACGAGATCGAGCGCGGCCTTCACGCGCTTCACCGCGTCGGGCCCCTTCTGCTTGCGTACCATCAGCGGATACGCGACGTTCTGCTCGACCGTCATGTGCGGAAACAGCGCATAGCCCTGGAACACCATCCCGAAGTTGCGCTTCTCCGGCGGCAACGCGACGATGCTGCGGCCGCCCACGCGCAGGTCGCCGGTGGTCGGATGTTCGAAGCCCGCGACGATCGTCAGCAGCGTCGTCTTGCCGGAACCCGACGGCCCGAGGATCGTCAGGAATTCGCCGCGCGGAATCTCGATCGACGTTTCCCGCAGCGCATGCACGCTGCCGTAGCGCTTCGACACGCGATCGATCTGCAGGCCCGCGCCGTTCACGACGCGCGCAGCCGATGCCGTGCGCGCCGCCTCCGCTCCGGGCCGCCCCTCCTCCACACCTGCCGACGTCTCCATCACCGCGCTCATCGTGTGTCTCCTGGTCGACTCACAATTGGGTTGAACGTTCATTTAACAGAACTTATACTATGCCGAAATGCGGTCCGCAAGTAGCGGCGACCCTTGCCGGCTCTGACACACCCCGACACACAACAACCAGGAGACAGTGATCAGCATGAGCATCGAGGACATCCGAATCGAACGGCACGACGGCGTCGTGACCCTTCGACTGAACCGCCCGGCGAAGCGCAATTCGCTCGCGCGGCCGCATCTCGACTTTCTTCGCGAGACGCTCGACGCGCTCGCGAACGATCCGGCGGTGCGCTGCGTCGTACTGACCGGCACCGGCAGTGCGTTCTGCGCAGGCGCGGACGTCGACGAATGGGCCGAGGCCGAGCGCAACGGCGAACTCGACACCTACGGGTGGACCGAACGCGCGCACCGCTTCGTGCAGGCGCTCGCCGCGTTTCCGCGCCCCACCGTCGCGGCGCTGAACGGCTCGACGGTCGGCGCGGGCACCGACATCGGCTTCGCGTGCGACTTCCGCATCGCGAGCACGGCCGCGACGTTGCGCTGCGGGTATACGGGCATGGGCTACAGCCCCGACATGGGCGGAAGCTGGTTCCTGCCGCGCCTCGCGCGCCCCGACGTCGCCCGCCGCTTCATCTTCCTGAACGAACGCTGGAGCGCGCAGGATGCGCTCGCGGCCGGACTGGTTTCCGAAGTCGTCGACGCCGATGCGTTCGCGGAGCACGTCGCCGCGTTCGCCGCGCGGCTCGCACAAGGGCCGAGCGTCGCGTTCGGCCATACCAAGGCGCTGCTCGCGCAGTCGCTCACGCATACCCTCGCCGAGCAGCTGCGCGGCGAGCTGGCAGCCGGCGTCGCTTGCGGTCACAGCGAGGACGGCCAGGAAGCGCTTCGCGCGTCGGTCGAAGGTCGCGCACCCCATTTTGTCGGGAGATGATTGATGGATTTTTCGCTGACCCAAGAGCAGGAAATGCTGGTGACGTCGCTGCGTCAGTTCGTCGAAAAGGAACTGCAGCCCCATGAATTCGCGGTCGATCGCGCGGACGACGTGCCGCCCGAACTCGCCGATTCGATCCGCCGCAAGTCGCTCGAGCTCGGCTTCTACGCGTTCAACATGCCGGAAAGCGCCGGCGGGCCCGGTCTCGACTACGTGACACAGGCGCTCGTCGAGCGCGAGCTCGGCCGCACGAGCTGGGCGCTGCACGTGTTCGTCGCGCGGCCGAGCAAGATCCTGATGGCGTGCAAGGGCGACCAGATCGAGCGCTACCTGAAACCGGCCGTGCGCGGCGAGCGCGTCGACTGCTTCGCGCTGACCGAGCCGGGCGCCGGCTCCGATGCGATGGGCATCCGCACGCGCGCGGTGCGCGACGGCGACGACTACGTGATCAACGGCAGCAAGCACTTCATCAGCCACGCGGACACGGCCGACTTCGTGATCCTGTTTGCCGTCACCGGCGAGGAGGAAGTGCGCGGCCAGAAGCGCAAGCGCGTGACCTGCTTCCTGATCGACAAGGACACGCCGGGCATGACCGTGCGCCGCGGCCCGCACTGCACGAGCCTGCGCGGCTATCACCAGTCGGAGATCTTCCTGAGCGACTGCCGGGTGAGCGCCGCGCAGATCCTCGGCGAAGAGCATCGCGGCTTCGAGCTCGCGAACGACTGGCTCACCGCCGGCCGCGTGATGGTCGCCGCGAACAACATCGGCCGCGCGCAGCGCGCGTTCGAGATGGCCGCCGAATGGGCCGCGACGCGCCATCAGTTCGGCAAGCGCATCGGCGATTTCCAGGGCACGTCGTTCAAGCTCGCCGACATGCAGACCGAGATCCGCGCGGCGGAACTCGTCACGCTCTATACCGCGCAGAAGCTCGACCTGGGCACGATGACCGACGGCGATGCCGCGCTCGCGAAACTGCTGGCCACCGAAACGCTCGGCCGCGTGACCGATCACGCGGTGCAGATCTACGGCGGCATGGGGCTGATGGACGAACTGCCGATCGAACGCTTCTGGCGCGATGCGCGCATCGAGCGCATCTGGGAAGGCACGTCCGAGATCCAGCGCCACATCCTGTCCAAGGAAATCCTCCGACGCTACAGCTGACGCGAATCGTCGCGCCGGCCCGCAAGCCGGCGCGCGTTCAGAAAGGACCAACATGACCTCTTCCCCTGAAGTCAGGGATCGTCGTGCCGCCGCGGCCAACCTGCGCCGGCTGCTCGAGCCGGCCAGCATCGCGTTCGTCGGTGGACGCGGCATCGCGGGCGCCGTGCGGCGCTGTCGCGACTACGGCTATGCCGGCGACATCTGGCTCGTCAATCCGAACCATGCCGAGATCGACGGCGTGCGCTGCCATGCGAGCGTCGCCGACCTGCCCGCCGCGCCCGATGCGGTGTTCGTCGCGGTCCCCGCGCGGCAGGCGATCGACGTCGTGCGCGCGCTCGCCGAACGCGGTGCCGGCGGCGCGATCGTGTACGCGTCGGGTTTCTCCGAAACGGGCGCCGACGGCGCCGGATTGCAGCAGGCACTCGTCGACGCGGCCGGCGACATGGCCGTGCTCGGGCCCAACTGCTACGGGCTGATCAACGGCCTGAACGGCAGCGCGCTGTGGCCGGTCGCGCACGGCGCGCCGCGCGTCGAATCGGGCGTCGCGGTGATCACGCAAAGCGGCAACCTCGCGTACAACCTGTCGATGAGCGCACGCTCGGTGCCGTTCGCGTACCTGGCGAGCGTCGGCAACCAGGCGTCGGTCGACATCGCGCGCCTCGTCGACGCGTTCGTCGACGATCCGCGCATCCGCGCGATCGGCGTGCATCTCGAAGGGCTGAAGGACGTGCGCGCCTTCAGCGAGGCCGCCGCCCGCGCGCTCGCACGCGGCGTGCCGATCGTCGCACTGAAGAGCGGGACGTCGGCGCTCGGCGCGCAGCTCGCGATCAGCCACACGAGCTCGCTCGCTGGCTCGGACGCGCTGTACGACGCACTGTTCCGGCGGCTCGGCGTGATCCGCGTGAAGGACCCGGTCGGCCTCGTCGAAACGCTGAAGCTGCTCGCGATCGCCGGTGTGCCCGAGCGCCGCACGCTCGCCGCGCTGGCGACGTCCGGCGGCGATGCGGGGCTCGTCGCGGATCTCGGCGAAGCGCGCGGCATCGCGTTCCCGCCGGTCGGCGACGCCGGGCGCGACGCGCTCGGCAACGTGCTGCCCGCGTACGCGACGATCGCAAACCCGCTCGATTTCACGACGACGCCGTGGGGCGATCCCGACAAGATGCGCGCGTGCTGCGACGCGCTGCTCGCCGACCGCCCCGGCGCGGCTGCGATGATTCTCGACTATCCGCAGGAAGCGACCGGCGAGCGACCGCTGTGCGACATCGCCGCGAACGCGTTCGCGGCATCCGCGCGCCAGCACGGCGTGGTCGGCGCGGTGATCTCGGTGTTTCCGGACCTCACGCCGCCCGATCACGCGGCACGCATGGCCGCGGCCGGCATCGCGCCGCTGCAGGGGCTCGCCGACGGGATCGACGCGATCGGCGCGGCGATGACCTACGGCGACACGCGCCGCCGCGTGCTCGACGCCGATGCGCTGAGCGCGCTGCCGGTGCTGCGGGCCGGTAACGGCGGCGGCAGTGACGACGCCACGACGCTGCACGACGAATGGGCGAGCAAGCGGATGCTGGCCGCGCACGGGCTCGACGTGCCGTCGGCGGAATGCGTCGCGCCCGCCGATGCGCCGGCCGCCGCGCAACGGCTCGGGTTTCCGGTCTGCGTGAAAGTGGTCAGCGATCGCCTGCCGCACAAGACCGAGGCCGGCGCGGTCGCGCTGAAGCTCGCGTCGCCCGAAGCCGTTGCCGCCGCAGTCGAGCGGATGACCGAACAGGTCGCGCACTACGCGCCGGACGTGCCCGTCGAGCGCATCCTCGTCGAGAAGATGGCCGACGCGCCGCTGCTCGAACTGATCGTCGGCGTGAAGCGCGAGCCGAATTTCGGTCTCGCGCTCGTGCTCGGCACCGGCGGCGTGCTGGTCGAGCTGATCCGCGACACCGCGACGCTCCTGTTGCCGGTGCGCGAAAGCGACGTGCGCGACGCGCTGCTCGGGCTGAAGCTCGGCCCGCTGCTGACCGGCTATCGCGGGCGGCCGAAGGCCGATCTCGATGCGGTGGTGGCAAACGTGATGGCGATCGCACGCTTCGCGCAGGCGCACGCCGACACGCTCGTCGAACTCGACGTCAATCCGCTGCTGGTGATGGAACGCGGCGCGGTGGCCGTCGATGCGCTGGTGAGGCTCGACGCCTGACACCCGCCGGCCCGCTCATGCGTCGCGCGAACGGGCCGGCGGCAACCGTGCGCGACTGTGGGGGCGGTGCTTCGCCGCAGTTCGCTCAATGATGCTCACGCAATCGTCGCCGGGCGCCTCGCGCAGCGCGGCGGCGACGTCACCGTTCGACGCAGGCCCGGGCCGGGTCGACGGGGCCGGCCCTGCCCGGCCCATACAGGAGAAACGATCAGAAGTTGTGTCGCATGCCGATGCGCGCGGCGGCCTGCGTGCGGCTCGTCGACGGCGTGAAGCTGTAGCCGATCACCGCATCGACACCGTTCGACGCGCGCATCCAGTCGACGGCCGCATACACGTCTGTGCGCTTGGACAGCGCGTAATGCGTACCGAGCGCGACTTCGTGCCAGTGATGGCCTTCGAACGTCGTGTACTGGTAGCCCGCGACGAGCGACAGCGGCGCGGTCGCCTGGTACAGGCCACCCGCCTCGTACACGCGCATCGTCGACGATTGCCCGTAGCCCTTGAACGTCGTGTTGCTGAAATCCGCGTTGAGCGTCAGCTTGCCGAGCGTGTACGACGCGCCGATCCCGAAGATCGACTGCGAGTCGATCGCGAACGGCGTCGAATCGTGCAGGTCGGTGACGGCGCCCGTGGCCGGATCGACGGTCGCGACCGTCTGTCCGAGCATCGTCCTCACGCCCATCTGCGCATACGGATCGAGCGCCGCGAGCCGGCGCGGCGAATTGAGCCGCGTGTAGTTGCCGCCCGCCGAGAAATCGCCGTGCGTGTAGCTCGCGCCCAGGCTCCACGCACTGCCGTCGTGGAAGCTGCCCGCGTCGTTGCTGAACGAATACATGCCGCCGACCACGAGCCCGTGAAAGGCGTTGCTGACGAACTTCACCGCGTTCTGCAGCCGGTCGCCGCTCTGGCGGTCGAAATCGCCGAGGTGCACGCCGTAGCCGCTGCCGAACGCGCTGACGTTGTAGTTCGCGGTGAAATCGAATGCGAAGTCGTACTGGTTGCCGAACGTCAGCGTGCCCCAGTCGTTGCCGAGCCCCACGTACGCCTGCCGCCCGAACATCGCGCCGCCCTGGTTCAGCTTGCCGGTGCCGAGCCGGAAACCGTTCTCGAGCTTGAACACGGCCTTGTTGCCGCCGCCGAGATCCTCGGTGCCCATCAGGCCGACGCGGTTGCCGTACGACACGCCGTCGTCGAACAGGTACGCATGCCCGCCACCCGTATTGTTCACGTAGGTGATGCCGCCGTCGATGATCCCGTACAGCGATACGCTGCTCTGGGCGTGTGCATAGCCGTGGACCATCACCGACATCATGCCGGCCAGCAGGAAGCGCTTCTTCATTTTCGGTGTCTCCGGTTTCCGCGCGAGGCGGATCGATTTTTCGTTGTGCGTATCGTGCAGATGCGCCGCCGCCCTGCTTCGCTTCGGCATCGCGGCGCTGGCGAGTATAGGTTTCGTTGAATGAATGTTCAATCCATTACGACATCGGTCGGCACCGGTGTTTACACGCATCGGCGATATCTTTATTGAAAAAACGTTCAACCCGTCATAACATCGACCGGCAGCCCCCGCGGACGACGTGCGGGCCCGTTCCGAACCTCGGAGTGCACTGGATGACGACCACCCTCAGCCCCGCCGCCGAGCCGCGCCTGCGCTCGGCCTACGAAGGACAGAAGTCGCGCCCGTACGACCCGGCCGCGCCGATCGCGACACCGCTCGAACTGCATCGCTGCACCGTGCAGCCCGAGTGGGTCGACTACAACGGCCACATGAGCGAATCGTGCTATCTGCTCGTGTTCGGCGACAGCAGCGATGCGTTCTTCCGTTACTTCGGCATCGACGACGACTATCGCGAGGCCGGTTGCTCGATCTACTCGGCGGAAACGCATATCCGCCACCTGCGCGAAGCGATGCTCGGCGAACCGCTCAGGCTCACGGTGCGGCTGCTCGACCTGGACGACCGACGGCTGCACGTGTTCCATTCGATGCATCACGCGACGACGGGCGCGCAACTCGCGACCGGCGAGCAACTGCTGACCCACGTCGACATGCACGCGAAGCGCTCCGCGCCGTTCCCTGCCGCGATGCGCCGGCATCTCGACGCGATTCACGCCGAACATGCGCGCGCGCCGCACGAGCCGCATGCGGGCAGCGCGATCGCGATCCGCCGCCCCACGCCCGCTTCACGCTGATCTCGCCGACCCACGACGGAGTGTTCCCATGCAGACGAACGACGCCTGGCGCACGCGCGCCGGCCAGCTCGACATCGATTCCCGCGCATTCGTCGACGGCACGTTCCGCGATGCGCACGACGGCGCCACCTTCGCGTGCACGAGCCCGATCGACGGCCGCACGCTCGCGCAGGTCGCGCATTGCCGGCAGGCCGACGCCGACCTCGCGGTCGCGGCCGCGCGGCGCGCGTTCGAAAACGGTGCGTGGCGCGACGCGTCGCCGCGTGAACGCAAGCGCGTGCTGCTGCGCTGGGCCGCGCTGATCCGCGAGCACGCGGACGATCTCGCGCTGCTCGAAACGCTCGACACCGGCAAGCCGATCGGCGACACGACCACGATCGACATCCCGTCCACCGCGTACTGCGCCGAGTGGTTCGCCGAAGCGATCGACAAGACGGGCGGCGAAGTCGCGCCGGCCGACGCGCATCTCGTCGGGCTCGTCACGCGCGAGCCGATCGGCGTGGTCGCGGCGGTCGTGCCGTGGAATTTCCCCGCGATGATCGCGATGTGGAAGTGTGCGCCGGCGCTCGCGGCCGGCAACAGCGTCGTGCTGAAACCGTCGGAGAAATCGCCGCTCAGTGCGCTGCGGCTCGCCGCGCTGGCCGCGCAGGCCGGGCTGCCGGCCGGTGTGTTGAACGTGCTGCCGGGCTTCGGCGATGCGGGCGAAGCGCTCGCGCGGCATCCGGACGTCGACTGCATCGCGTTTACCGGCTCGACCGCGGTCGGCCACAAGGTCGCGCGCTGCGCGGCCGATTCGAACCTGAAGCGCGTGTGGCTCGAACTCGGCGGCAAGTCGCCGCAGATCGTGCTGCCCGACTGTCCGGACCTCGAACGCGCGGCGCGCACCGTCGCGCATGCGGTGTTCTACAACACCGGGCAGATGTGTACCGCAGGCTCCCGTTTGCTCGTCCATCGTGCGATCCGTGACGAACTCGTCGCTCGCGTGCTCGCGATCGCGCCCGAGTACGCGCCCGGCGATCCGCTGTCGCCCGCCACGCGCATGGGCAGCCTGATCGATGCCGCGCAGGTCGAGCGCGTGCTCGGCTACGTCGACGTGGGCCGCGATGAAGCGACGTTGCTCGCGGGCGGCAAGCGCGCGCGTACCGGGAGCGGCGGCCAGTACGTGGAACCGACCGTGTTCGACTGTCCGCGTGCCGACGCGCGGATCGTGCGCGAGGAGATTTTCGGGCCGGTGCTGGCGGTCACGGCGTTCGACGATCTCGACACGGCCATCGCGCACGCGAACGACACACGCTACGGGCTCGCGGCATCGGTGTGGACGGCCAACCTGACGACCGCGCACGAAACCGCGCGCCGGCTGCGGGCCGGCACGGTGTGGGTGAACAGCTACGAGGAAACCGACGACATGAACTTCCCGTTCGGCGGCTTCAAGGAATCGGGCAACGGGCGCGACAACTCGTTGCACGCGCTGGAGAAATATACGGAGTTGAAGTCGACGGTGATTCGTTTGCGGTGACGCGAAACGGGCGGCGCCTGCAGGACGAACCCGCTCCCGTTACCGCATGACCGCCAGGCGATCAGTTTTCACGCGGCTCGGCGAGCCAATCCTCGACCTGTA
This sequence comes from Burkholderia sp. Ac-20345, assembly GCF_017104825.1. NCBI lineage: Bacteria > Pseudomonadati > Pseudomonadota > Betaproteobacteria > Burkholderiales > Burkholderiaceae > Burkholderia > Burkholderia sp. Ac-20345. The sequence continues at coordinate 15,431 of NZ_JAAGPO010000099.1, forward strand.
GCTCCGGGACTCGTGAAAACTCGCGCATGTTATGCGTGACAAGCACCAGACGCCGGGCGCGCGCCTGCCCTGCAATCAGCGCATCGTACGGGCCGATCGGGGTTCCTGCCGCAGTCAGCTGCGCACGAATCTCGCCGGCGTGCTGAGCATCTTCCGCATCGAACGACACCACCTCGAACTGAAGTGCCTCGACACGTGCCACGTTCGCTGCCGCTCTCTGGCTCTTGTATGCCCCGTAATAGAGCTCATGCGCGACGATCGCCGGCATGCCGAAATCTGCCGGTTGATACGTGCGCAGCCGGGCCAGCATGGCCGGCTCGCCCTTCATGATGGCGATCACGGCATTGGTATCCAGCAGAAATTTCATTCAAATACGTCCAGACCCGGGCGCTCCTGAGCGGCAGGCTCGGTCGTTGCTGCAGCCTCGAAATCGGCGTCGACCGGGCCGATCAGCGGCGTCAGCCATGCCCAGTCTTGCGGCACCGGTTCGAGAATGACGGATGACCCGTGGCGACGAATCCGTACCTCGGTCGTTTCGAAGCGGAAATCCTTCGGCAGACGGACAGCCTGCGATCCGCCATGCTTGAAAATCTTGGCAGTATCCATCCCCATTTCCCCATGTATCTACGAAATGTATCTATTTTAGCAACTGCGCGCCCCGATGACGAGTCATCCCATCGGCATATGGACAACAAGCAGCCGGGCGCCGTGGAGCACCCGATTCATTCCCGAAAGGAAACAATCAATCGCCATCCGGCGATTCACCTCCCCGCCCGCACGCTCTAGACTGTCGCATCGCTTCCTTCCCGGACCCACGCAATGACCGACGTCCTGCCGCTGACCACCGATCCCGAATCGGGCCTCCAGTACCAGCTCCGCCCGGCCGCCGGCCGCGCCGTTGCCCGCCTGTTGCTGCTGCATGGCGTCGGCGGCAACGAAACCAACCTGCTGAACCTGGCCAACCTCATCGATCCGCGCATCGAGATCGCGTTCCTGCGCGGCCCGCTCACCTTCGGGCCCAACCAATACGCCTGGTTTCCGGTGCGCTTCGGCCCGAACGGCCCCGAAATCGACGCGGCCCGCGCGGACGCAAGCCGCATCCAGCTGATCACGCTGCTGCGTGCATTCCACGCCCGCGATGGCGCGGGCGCCGCATTGCCGACCGTGATCGCCGGCTTCAGCCAGGGCGGCATCATGAGCGCGGGTGTCGGCCTCTCGTCGCCGCAGGATGTCGCCGCATTCGCGGTGCTGTGCGGGCGCATCCTGCCTGAAATCGATCCGCTGATCGCGCCGCGCGACGCACTTCGCCCGCTCCATGCACTAATCGTGCACGGCCGCTTCGACGACAAGCTGCCCGTCGCGTGGGCCGACACCGCCGACGCGAAGCTCACCGCGCTCGGCGTCGCGCACGATACGCGGCTGTACGCGGCCGGCCACGAACTGACCGCGGAGATGGCCGGCGATTTCAGCCGATGGGTCGGCGAACGCGCCGGATTGAACTAACTGTAACGGGGCACCGAGGCACCGGGGCGCCGGCCGCGAACGACCCGGCGCACCCGGCGTGTACCGTCTTCAGGCACCCCGAGCCGGATCGGCGACGGCACGTGTGCCCGCGGACGCCAGCGCATCCGCCGCCTGCTCTCGCGCGGCACCGCGCTTCGCCAGCTTCCAGCCGACCACCAGCGCGAGCACGACGAGCGGAATCGTCGCGATGGTCCATGTGCCGCCCGGATAGTCGAACGCCATCAGCACCAGCACGCCGACGAGGAAGGCCAGCGTGAGCCACGACGTGAACGGCGCACCGGGCATCCGGAACGACACGGCCTTCAGCTCGCCGCGATCGACCGCGCGACGGAACAGGATCTGGCACATGACGATGAAGCCCCACGTGGTGATGATCCCGAGCGACGCCATGTTCAGCACGATCTCGAACGCCTGGGCCGGCACGATGTAGTTCAGCGGCACGCCGATCGCATTGATCGCGACCGTGATCAGGATCCCGCCGTACGGCACGCCGCGTGCGTTCATCCGCGACACGAAGCGCGGCGCCGATCCGCCCATCGCGAGCGAGCGCAGCACACGCCCGGTCGAATAGAGGCCCGAGTTCAGGCTCGACAGCGCGGCGGTCAGCACCACGACGTTCATCACGGTGCCGACGTACGGCACGCCGAGCTTGCTGAAGAACGTCACGAACGGGCTTTCGTGCGCGCTGTACGCCGTCCACGGCAGCAGCATCGTCAACAATACGACCGAGCCGACGTAGAACAGCGCGATGCGCCACATCACGCTGTTGATGGCTTTCGGCAAGACCTTGCGCGCATCGGCGGTCTCGCCCGCCGCGACGCCGACGAGCTCGATGCTCGCGTACGCGAACACGACGCCCTGCACGATCAGCACGGCCGGCAGGATGCCGTGCGGGAAGATCCCGCCGTGATCCGCGACCAGGTGCAGCCCCGGCATCTGGCCCGCGACCGGATGGCCGCTCGCGAGAAACACGGCGCCGACCGCGAGGAACACCGCGAGCGTGCCCACCTTGACGAGCGAGAACCAGAACTCCATCTCGCCGAACACCTTCACGCCGATCATGTTCATCACCGACACGATCCCGAGCGCGCCGAGCGCGAACACCCACTGCGGCACGTCCGTGAACACGGCCCAGTACTTCATGTAGATCGCGACCGCGGTGATGTCGACGATGCCGGTGGTCGCCCAGTTCAGGTAGTACATCCAGCCCGCGACGAACGACGCGCGCTCGCCCATGAACTCCCGTGCGTACGACACGAAGCTGCCGCTGGTCGGCCGGTGCATCACCAGCTCGCCGAGCGCGCGCATGATCAGGAACGCGAACACGCCGCAGACGAGATACACGAGCGCGAGCGCCGGCCCCGCGTGCTGCAGGCGCCCGCCCGCGCCGAGAAAGAGGCCGGTGCCGATCGCGCCGCCCATCGCGATCATCTGCACGTGCCGCGGCTTCAACTGCTTCGCATAGCCGGCTTCGTGCGACGCGAACATCGCCTCGGGGTCGGCATGACGGGAATCCGCGCCGCCGGCCGGATCGGCCGGGCGCTCGCTGCTATGGTTCATCGTGAGTCTCCGTTGTTTCTTGATGTGTCGCGCCCCGCGCGGGGGGCGCTTCTGGATCTATCGCGCGCGGGCCACCGGCGGCATCTGCCGGTGCCGCGCCGCCGGCGTCAAAGCACGCGCGGACGGATCAGCGCTTCGGGCTGCAGCGCTTCCTCAACCTGCGCATCGGTCATCCACTCGCGCTCCAGCACGACCTCGCGGATCGACTTGCCGGTCGCGTGCGCTTCGGCCGCCACGGCCGTCGCGCGCTTGTAGCCGATGTACGGGTTCAGCGCGGTCGCAAGCGCGACCGAGCGCTCCATCGTTTCGCGCAGCCGCTCGGGATTCGCGGTGATCCCGCTCACGCAACGCTGCGCGAGCGTCGAGCACGCGGCCGTCAGATGGCTGAAGCTGCGGAACAGCGCGCTGGCGATCACCGGCTCGAACGCGTTGAGCTGAAGCTGCCCCGCCTCGGCGGCGAAGGTCACGGTCAGGTCGTTGCCGAACACTTCGAATGCAACCTGGTTGACGACTTCCGGGATCACCGGATTCACCTTGCCGGGCATGATCGACGAGCCGGCCTGCACCGGCGGCAGGTTGATCTCGCCGAACCCCGCGCGCGGGCCGCTCGACAGCAGCCGCAGGTCGTTGCAGATCTTCGACAGCTTCACGGCGATCCGCTTGAGCACGCCCGAGACCTGCACGAACGCGCCGCAATCCTGGGTCGCTTCGATCAGGTTCGGCGCGGTGCTCAAGTCGAGCCCGGTAATGCGCCGCAGTGCTGCGAGCGCCTTCTCCGCGTACTGCGGATGCGCGGTGATCCCCGTGCCGATCGCGGTCGCGCCGAGGTTGATCTCGCGAATCAACCAGCCGGCTTCCTGCAGGCGCGCGATGTCTTCCGTCAGCATCACCGCGTAGGTCGAGAACTCTTGGCCGAGCGTCATCGGCACCGCATCCTGCAACTGCGTGCGGCCGAGCTTCAGCAAGCCGGCGAACGCGTCGGCCCGCTCCGCGAACGCATCGCGCAGGCGCGCCATCGCTTCGAGCAGGTGCTCGACCGCGAAGCAGGTCGCGACCCGGATCGCGGTCGGATAGACGTCGTTGGTGCTCTGCGCGAGGTTCACGTGCTCGTTCGGGTGCAGGTATTCGTACTGCCCGCGCGCATGACCCATGATTTCGAGCGCGCGGTTGCAGATCACCTCGTTCGCGTTCATGTTGGTCGACGTGCCTGCGCCGCCCTGGATGATGTCGACGACGAACTGGTCGTGCAGGCGCCCTTCGCGGATCTCGACGCACGCGGCGGCGATCGCATCGCGGTACGGCTGCGGCAGCAGCCCGAGCTCGCAGTTCGCGTCGGCCGCGGCCTCCTTCACGGCGGCGAGCGCCATCACGAGGTATGGCAGCGACGCAATGGTCCGGCCCGAAATGTCGAAATTCTCCTTCGCGCGCAGCGTATGGACGCCGTAGTAGGCCTCGTTCGGAATACTTCGTTTACCTAAAAGATCCGCTTCGACGCGGAAGCCGTTTTCTGTCATCGTGCCCTCCTGAGTGTCTCGTGCCGCTCGTCGTTCGCCGCTTCCCGACGCGACGGGTTCGCATTCTATGCCTTTGCAAAAATAAGCTCGCTTCTGTATTATCGAAAGCGGTTTTGCGTGGGACGCAACAGCGAGAATCGAATGAAGAAGGGTGCGAGAGAAACCGGCATCGATCACATGGGCGCAATGCGTGCGTTCGTGAAAGTGGTCGAAACGGGGAGTTTTTCGGCGGTCGCGAAGGAGATGCACGTGTCGACGTCCACCGTCGCGCGCAAGGTCACGGCGATCGAGGAGGCACTTGGCGTCGCGCTGCTGCACCGCTCCACGCATAGCGTGACGCTCACCGAAGCCGGCCATATCTACCTGGAACGCGCGGTCACGCTGATCGCCGATCTCGACGACACATTGCGCGTCGTCGCCGAACTGAATGCGCAGCCGAGTGGCCCGCTCAAGCTCACCGCGCCGGTGGCCTTCGGCCGCCGCCATCTCGCGCCGCTGGTCGCACCGTTTCTCGCGCGCTACCCGACGATCCAGCTCGACGTGCGGCTCACCGACAACCACAACGACCTCGTGGCCGGCGGCTTCGATCTCGACATTCACGAAGGCGAGAACTACCTGGACAACCTCGTCGTCCACCGCCTGTCGCGCAACGACAGCATCCTGTGCGCGACGCCCGGCTATCTCGACCGCTGCGGTCGCCCGTCCACGCCGGACGACCTCAAGCAACACAACTGCCTGCGCTACATGCATCCGGAAGGCGATCCGCGCTGGGATCTCGTGAACGGCGACGCGCATCACAGCCTGCTGCCGGCCGGCAACCTCGTCACCGATCATTCGGAGCTGCTGCTCGAAGCAACCTGCGCGGGGCTCGGCATCGCCGAGTTCGAGATCTGGCTGGTGCGCGACCTGCTCGCGAGCGGCCGGCTCGAAGCCGTGCTGCCGCGCTACCGGCTGCAGAACCGGCTGACGGGCGAATACATCTACATCGCGTATCTGGCGAACCGGCGCAGCTCGGCGAAGCTGCGCGTGCTGAAGGACTTTCTCGCGGAACACCTCGCGCAGATCGGCGAGCTGTCGGAGCTGGAGCTGACGAAGATTCGCGGCTCGAGCGCGTAGCGCCCGCGCCCGCCTTCACGCTCGCGCCGGCCGGCAGGCAGGCACGAGCCGCTGCGCACGGCCCGGGTCACGGGCCGGCGGCGTCAACGCTTGCGCGCCGTTCAGCCCGGCTGCAATTCGAACGGGAACGTGGCGTGCCCGATCTCGACGCCCTGCGTGTTGAGCATCGGCGGCCGATGGAAGCCGGCCAGTTGCGCGCGCTGCGCGGCCGTGCCGATCTGCAGCCGCTCGAGGAGTTCGCTGACGACCATGTAGAGCACGTCGAGATTGCCGTCCTCGATCTTCACCGAAATGCCGAGCGCGCCATCGGCGCCCAGCTCCCGCGTGCGCGCCGACGCACGCACGCCGACTCCGTAGCACGCATCGGCGCCGAGCTTGCCGACCACCTGCCCGTCGAATGCGTTCATCAGCACCGTGCAATAGCGCCCTTCGCCGGCAACCAGCTCCGGGTAGGCGGTCATCGCACGATGAATGCGCGCCAGCGCGCGGACGCGATCGGTGATTGCGCCACCGCCCGCCTCCACCGTATCCGCACCGTCGGCCAGCGATGCGTAGAGACGCGCGAGCCGATCCAGCGAAAATGCCGGCGTCGGCAGGTTGCAGCCGTCGATCGCCCAGCCCACTTCGTCGTCGCGCAGCCCGCACGCATCGGCCACCACGTGCTTCACGCGCACCTGCATCGGATGCTCGGCCAGATGGTAATCGGCGATCGCGGCGCCGATCGCCCGCGCGCCGGCCAGCATCCCGACATGTTTGCCCGAACAGTTGCTGCACACGCCGGTCGGCGTGTAGTCGCGCTTGATCCACGCGCGGTACACCGCGTCGGACAACGGCGGATGGCCGCCGCAACGCAAGTCCGATTCGTGCGCGGCGACCTTGGCGAGCATCGCGCGCGTGCGCTCGATGTGCCGGTCTTCGCTGCTGTGCGACGCGCACATCAGCGCGATGTCCGCATCGTCGAAGCCGAAGCGTTCGGGCGCGCCCGTCTCGATCACCGACAGCGCCTGGGCCGGCTTGGCCGCCGAGCGCGCAAGCGTCATCCGGAACGGATCGCCGAACCGGGCCAGCAGCCGGCCGCGTGCATCGACCACCGCCACATGGGCGACGTGCGTGTTCTCGATCGCATCGCCTCGGTACGTGACGACTGCTGCGCGTTGGGTGTCCATCGTGTGTTGTCTCCATGCTCGGGGCCTGCTTGCCGGGGCCCGTCCAACCGGTACGGCAGTGTATCGAGTCGTCGCCGCCACGCGCCGGCCGGGCGATGGAAAGCCGTGTTGCACACCGCGCAAAGGCAATCCCGCCCCCACGAAAGCCTGACCGAATTAGTACAAAAACCATTCAATCGTTTACAGAATTGATACTAATCCGTACAATTGCGACCGCAAACGCGAATCATACGCATTTACATTGACGTTTTCCGATGCGCCGGGCTGCCCGGCCGCCATCGAGAAGACGCACCCGCTCACCGAACCTTCTGCTGCCTCTCGATATGCCCGCCCAGTTCAAGACGAGGCCTCGCGCCCTCGTGTCGGCGCTGACCTGCTCCGTTTTCCTGACGCCGCTGCTCGCTTCCGCCGAAACCGCTCCTGCTTCGGCTCCCGCCGCCGACCAGCCGGCCTCTTCCACCGACGTGCAGGCGACGCTGCCGACGATCAACGTCAAGTCGACCGCGCCGTCGGACATGCAGGTGAAGCGCTCGCCGTCGTACAAGTTCACCGCGCCGCTGCTCGACACGCCGCGCTCGGTCACGGTGATCCCCGAGCAACTGATCAAGGAAAAGAACGTCACGTCGTTCGCGGACGCGCTGCGCTCGGTACCTGGCATCACGTTCCTCGGCGGCGATGCGGCCGCGAACCCGTCGGCCGACCGCCCGGTGATCCGCGGCTTCGAATCGCGCAACTCGATCTTTGTCGACGGGATGCGCGACTCGGGGCTGCAGAACCGCGAAACGTTCGCGGTCGAGCAGATCAGCGTGATCAAGGGCCCCGATTCGGTCTACGCGGGCCGCGGCTCGGTGGGCGGCAGCATCGACATCGTCACGAAGACGCCGAAGAACGACAACTTCATCAACAGCAGCATCGGCTTCGGCACCGACGGCTACAAGCGCGCGACGGTCGACGCGAACCGCAAGATCAACGACACGACGGCCGTGCGCCTGAACGTGATGGGTCACGACGCGAACCAGGCGGGCCGCAACGACGTGTACAACAAGCGCTGGGGCGTCGCGCCGTCGATCGTGTTCGGGCTGAATACGCCGACCACGGTCACGGTCAGCTACTACCACATGAACTCGTACGACATGCCGGACTTCAGCGTGCCGTTCCGCGCGTCGGGCGGCACGCCGGTGCCGACCGATCGCGGACAGTTCTTCGGGCTGAACACGCGCGACTACCGCTACGGGCAGACCGACACCGCCGAAGTGCGCGTCGAGCACAAGATCAACGACGACTGGAAGCTGAAGAACACGACGATGTTCGGCCGCTCGACGCTCGATTACGTCGCGACGAACCCGCAGATCCTCGCGTCGAACCCGAACATGCTGAGCCTGCAGGCAAAGAGCGGCAAGTACGCGACGAACGGCATCGCGAACCAGACCGAAGTGACCGGCCGCGCGAGCCTGTTCGGCATGCAGCACACGATGACGGCCGGCGTCGAATTCAGCCTCGAGCAGAATCGTTACGAGGGTTACCTCGTGACCGACGCGAAGGGCAACAACATCCGCTCGGGCGGCCCGTGCTCGGTGCCGGGGAACTGCACGCCGCTCGCGGGCGGCTGGAACCCGAACATGCCGTGGACCGGCAACATCGTGCTGAACGGTGACAAGAGCTTCCCGGGCGCGACAACGAATACGCGCACGACCACCGCGTCGGCGTACATCTTCGATACCGTGAAGCTGTCCGAGCGCTGGCAGTTCAACACGGGGCTGCGCTTCGACCGCTACGACACGACCGGCAAGCAGGCCGGCGTCGCCGACCTGTCGAACACGTCGAACCTGTTCAGCTACCAGTTCGGCCTCGTGTTCAAGCCGGTGAGCAACGTGAGCCTGTATGCGTCGTACGGCACGTCGTCGAACCCGCCGGGCTCGAACGGCGGCCTCGGCGGCGGCACCGACCAGATCACCGCGACGAACCAGGATCTCGCGCCGGAGCGCTCGCGCAACATCGAGATCGGCGCGAAGTGGGACGTGCTGCAGGACCAGCTGTCGCTGACGTCGGCGCTGTTCCAGACCGAGAAGACCAACGCCCGCGTGAGCGACGGCCTCGGTCACACGGTCAACGCGGGCAAGCAGCGCGTGCGCGGCGTCGAATTCGGCTTCGCGGGCAACCTGAGCCCGAAGTGGCACGTGTTCGGCGGCTACTCGTACCTGAACGCGATCACGACCGACGCGGGCCCCGGCAGCCCGGGCGCATCGGGCCTGCCGATGGTGATGGTGCCGAAGCACAACTTCACGCTGTGGACGAGCTACGACGTGATGCCGAAGCTCACGCTCGGCGCCGGTGCGACGGTGATGAGCCAGACCTATGCGTCGGTATCCGCGACGACCAAGAAGTGGACGCCCGGCTACGCGCGCTTCGACGCGGCCGCGACGTGGCGCGTGAACAAGACGATGGACGTGCAGCTCAACGTGCAGAATCTGTTCGACAAGAAGTATTACTCGAGCGCGTATCCGATCTACGCGACGTGGGCGCCGGGCCGTTCGGCGATGGTCACGCTCAACTTCTATCAGTAACGCCGATGGCGGCGGGAGGGCTCAATATGCCCTTCCCCGCCGCGCTCACCACGGCAGCGAGTACGTCTTCACGTTCGTGAAGCTCTTCATCGCTTCCTGCACGCCTTCCTTGTACCCGAGCCCCGAATCCTTCACACCGCCGAACGGTGTCAGTTCGAGACGGTAGCCCGGCACTTCGCGCACGTTCACGCTGCCGACTTCCAGCTCGGTGATGAAGCGCGTGATGGTGTCGAAGCGGTTCGTGCAGACCGACGACGACAACGCATAGTCGGTGCTGTTCGACATCCGGATCGCCTCGTCGATGTCGCGGAAGCGCATGATCGGCGACACGGGGCCGAAGGTTTCGTATTTCACGAGCGGCATGTCGGGCGTCACGCGATCGATCACCGTCGGCGAATACAGCGCGCTGTTGCGGACGTTGCCGATCAAGAGCCGCGCACCACGCGCGATCGCGTCGTTCACCTGCTGCTCGCAGAACTTCGCGGCCGCCTCGTCGATCACCGTGCCCATGTCGACCGACGGATCGGACGGATTGCCGTACGACCACGCGCGCGTCTTCTCGATCACCAGTTCGGTGAAGCGATCGGCCACCGACTCGTGCACGAGCATCCGCTTGATCGCCGTGCAACGCTGTCCCGAGTTCTTGTACGAACCCGACACCGCAAGCGTGCTCGCTTCGTCGAGATCGGCATCTTCCATCACGATGATCGGATCGTTGCCGCCGAGTTCGAGCACCGCGCGCCGATAGCCCATCCGCGACGCGATCGACTTGCCGATCGATACACCGCCGGTGAACGTGATGAGATCGATCGCCGGGTTCGTGATCAGTTCGTCGGCAATTTCACTCGGGTCGCCGGTAATCACCTGCAGCATCTGCGGCGGCAGGCCGGCTTCGTACAGGATGTCCGCGAACAGGTAACACGACAGTGGCACCTTCTCCGACGGTTTCACGACCATCCGGTTATTGGTGGCCACCGACGGCACGATCTTGTGCGCGACCTGGTTCATCGGGTGGTTGAACGGCGTGATCGCCGAAATCACGCCGAGCAGCGGATCGCGCTGCGTGTACACGCGGCGCTGCTTGCCGTGCGGGGTCAGGTCGCACGAGAAGATCTGCCCGTCGTCCTGCAGCACTTCACCGGCGCCGAACATCAGCACGTCGGCCACGCGGCCCGCTTCGTATGTCGAATCCTTGAGGCACAGCCCGGACTCGGCCGTGATCAGCCCCGCGATCTCCGCCGTACGCGATCGCACGATATCGGCCGCGCGTCTCAGGATCGCCGCACGATCGTGGCGCGTGAGCACAGGCCGGTAAGCACGCGCGACCGCGAACGCGCGCCGCACGTCGTCCAGCGTCGCCTTCGGCACGGTGCCGACCAGCGAGCCGTCGTACGGGTTGCGCACGTCGATGACGGCGTCGCGCCACACGCGCTGCCCGTCGATGCGCAACGCTTCGTGCCGCACGTCGGATGCGGGAATCGGCTTCAGGACCGTGCTCATGTCGTCTCCGTCTTTGTGCAGCATGATCATGGTCACGCTTTCGGTTACCGCACCACCACCAGCCCTTCGTATTCGAGGCAGCGGCACAGCGTCGCCCATGCCGGCGTATCGGGCCATTCACGTGCGCGGGCGTCGATGCGGATCGGTCGCCCGAATTCGCGCGACACGCACGCCAGCAGCGTGTGCGCGATGCCGCTGCGCCGATACGCGGGTTCGACGTACAGCCGCGTGAGCGACGGCGATCGCACCGCACCACGACCGTCGTCGTCGATGCCGAGTTCTCCGATCGCCTCGTCGTCGCGATACGCAACTGCCGTCGCACGCACGTCGTCGAACTCGATGCGGATCACGCGCTCGCAGCGATCCCTGAACACGACCACCTGCATGGCATCCCTCTCCTTTGCATCACGCTGCAGGCGAACGTGATGCGCGCACGCCTCCCTGCGCCCGCGAACCGGGGACTTATCCGGATCGTCCAGGGGCGACGGTTTGAGTATCGTCTTGCCACGTCGGCGCGCAGTAGTGCCAGACGACACATTTCATTGAGTCCACATCCGCGGCGCAACGCGCGTATTCTCGCGACACCGCGCCCCTCGCGGGACGCGCGCGCACCACGCGCACCGCCTCGCGTTTCCCGTACCGATCACAGGAGGAAGCATGCCGAGTCGTACCCCGACCGCCTTATGGGCCCAGCAGTTCCGGCGGTCGTCGGCGTCGAGCCTGCAGGACCAGATCCGGCGGATGCTCGTGGCCGCGATCCTCGACGGCCAGCTCGCGCCCGATGCCGCGCTGCCGTCGAGCCGCGAGCTCGCCGACCAGCTCGGTGTCGCGCGCAACACCGTCGTGCTCGCGTACCAGATGCTCGTCGAAGAGGGCTACCTGATCTCGCGCGAACGCAGCGGGCACTTCGTGAACCCGAAGATGCTCGAGGGCCTGCCCGGCTTCGCGGCCGCCAAGCCCGCCGCGCAGCCCGGCGGCAGCGACGAAACGCCCGGCCGCCCCGCATGGGACAAGCGCATCGCGCATCCACCGTCGAGACAGCGCAACATCGTGAAGCCCGCGAACTGGCAGCACTACGAATTTCCGTTCATCTACGGGCAATTCGACCAGTCGCTGTTTCCGACCAACGACTGGCGCGAATGCTGCCTGAAGGCGCTGTCGGTGATGGAGATCCGCAACTGGGCGCCCGACCTGATCGAGCGCGACGACGAATCGCTGATCCAGCAGATCCGCACGCGCGTGCTGCCGCGGCGTGGCGTGTTCGCGATGCCCGACGAGATCGTCGTCACGAACGGCTGCCAGCAGGCGCTGTACCTGATCGCCGATCTGCTGTGCGGCAAGCACACGACGGTCGGCTTCGAGAACCCCGGCTATCCGGACGCACGCAACATCTTCGAGAACCGCAACGCGCGGCTGCTGCCGCTGCCCGTCGACGGCCACGGGATCGCACCCGACGCACTCGGCGACACGCTCTCGCGCTGCGACTACGTGTACGTGACCCCGAGCCACCAGTGCCCGACCACCGCGACGATGCCGGTCGAACGCCGCCGCGCGCTGCTCGATTGCGCGCAGCAGCATGACTTCGTGATCATCGAGGACGACTACGAGAGCGAGAACACGTTCTCCGGCACGCCGCATCCGGCACTGAAGAGCCTCGACACGGCCGACCGCGTGATCTACGTCGGCAGCCTGTCGAAGACGTTCGCGCCGGGGCTGCGGCTCGGCTACGTGGTCGGCCCGCGCGAGCTGATCCGCGAGCTGCGCGCACTGCGGCGGCTGATGGTGCGCCACCCGGTTGCGTACATCCAGCGCGCGTTCGCGACCTTTCTCGCGCTCGGCCATCACGACGCGTTGCTGCGCCGGCTCGCGCATGCGTACAGCGAGCGCTCGCAGGCGCTGATGGCCGCGCTCGACGCGCATTTGCCGGAAGCGCGCTACGTGCCGGTGACGGGCGGCGCGTCGTGCTGGGTCGAGGGCCCGCCGTGGCTCGATGCGACGCGCCTCGCAACCGATGCGCAGGAAGCCGGCATCCTGATCGAGCCGGGCAGCGTGTTCTTCATGAACGATGAAGGCGACGCGCGACGCTGCTTCCGGATGGGGTTCTCCGCGATCCCGCTCGAGCGGATCGAGCCGGGTGTGCGGGCGCTCGCACAATGCGTGCGCACTCAACGTCCCGGGCCCTGACCGGAGGCGAACAGGCGTCGTGCGCCGGCACTGCGCACTCACCCGGAAGCGCGAACATCGCGTGCGCGGCGGCCGGGAAACCCGTTTCGACGATCGGCCGGGTTCACCCTGCGGGGTGACTCACGGCCGCATGCGTGCAGACCGTCTTGCCGGGTATCGGTGAATGGCACGCGTGAACGCAGGATGCATCGATTCGACCGGCAGTTCATTGTCCGCTGCGTCATCGGATACCTCGCGCTTGCACACCGCTACAGTGCGACTTCAATACACAATCGTCGGGATTTTTTTCGTTTCGATTCGTTTAGTAAATCCAATAAAAACATTACAACTCTCCAAATCCGATTGACAACGGATTCGTCCAAATCCTAGTGTTACGACGCTGAAAGACGGCAACAAGCGACAACGAGCCGACGGTTCGATCGATTGGATTGCCAACGAAAAAAGTGCGTGGACAACCGGAGGGGGCGATCATGATTCGATTCACGACGCTCGCGGCAATCCTGGCCGCGGCGTACGCGTTGAGCGGGTGCGGAGGTGGCGACGGCAGCGACGGAGCGGCGGCGTCGGTATTGGCGGCACGCCCGTCGGACACCGTGGCCGATACGACCAATCTCGATGACAACCGCAACCTGTCGTTGACACAGTACGTCGATCCGCTGATCGGCACGCTCGCGAGCAATTCGCCGAACCCGGTACCGGCGGGGCAGGCCGGCAGCGTCGAACCGGCCGCCGGCCTGCCGTCGGGCATGGTGCAGTGGGCGCCCGACACCAACACCACGCCGGCGCCGAACAGCAGCCAGGAGCCGAACTCGCCCGCCGGCTACTACTACGACATCCACTCGATCCAGGGTTTCAGCATGACGCACATGCCGGGCGCCGGCTGCAGCGGCAACAACGGCGAATTCCCGGTCATGCCGACCACCGACCCGACGCAGCTCGCGCCGACCTTCAGTCATGCGAACGAAACGGCCAGGCCGGGCTACTATTCCGTGCTGCTCGACTCGCAGATCAAGGTGGAACTGACCGCCACCCTGCGCACCGGCTTCGGCCAGTTCGCGTACCCGGCCGGCAAGCCTGCCCTGCTGGTACTCGACGCGACCCGCACCAACACCAAGACCTCGACCACCGGCGCCATTACGCAGGTTTCCGACCGCGCGATCTCGGGCAGCACGGTCGGCGGCGGCTTCTGCGGCAACTCGGTGCCGGTACCCGTCTACTTCTACGCCGCCTTCGACCAGGCCTTCGCGTCGGCCTCGATTTCGCACGGCGTGGCCCAGCTTGGCTTCCGCTCGGGCCAGACGGTCAGGATGAAGATCGGCATCTCCTACGTCAGCGTCGCGAACGCGAAAGCCAACCTCGACGCGGAAAATCGCGGCTGGGATTTCGCGGGCGTACGAACGCAGGCCGACCGCATCTGGAATAACCGTCTCAACGGCATCCGCGTGGCGGGCGGCACGCTCGACGCGAAGAAAAAATTCTATACGGCGCTCTATCACGCGCTGTGGGCACCGAGCATCTTCAGCGACGTGAACGGCCAGTACATCGGCTTCGACAATACCGTGCATCAGGTCGCCAAGGGCCAGCTCGCGCAGTATTCGTCGTTCTCGGGCTGGGACATCTACCGCTCGCTGATCCAGCTGAAGTCGATCCTCAACCCGTCCGAAACCAGCGACATGATCCAGTCGCTGATCAACGACGCGGATCAGTGCGGCGCGATTCCGCACTGGGTCAACGACAATGTCGAGGACGGCGTGATGCCGGGCGACGCCGGTTCGCTGATCGTCTCGAATGCCTATGCGTTCGGCGCGCGGCGCTTCGATACGCGGTCCGCCCTGCAGCACATGGTGAAGATGGCGAACATCCCCGGCACGGCCTGCAACAACGTGACCACCAACGGCGGTCGCGCGAGCTACCTGCAGACCGGCTACATCACCGGCGGCGAGTGGGGGCAGGCTTCGTCCACGCTCGAATACACGGGCAGCGATTTCGCGATCTCGCGCTTCGCCGGCGCACTCGGCGATACCGTCACGCAGCGCATGCTGCTGAGCCGCTCGGCCTACTGGCAGAACCTGCTCAACGGCGCGCTGACGCCGCCGCTGATCGCGGCGCGCCAGTCGAACGGCGCGTGGATTCCCGAGACACCAAGCAGCGGCGACAACTATGTGGAAGGCAATGCCGAACAGTACACGTGGATGGTGCCGTACGACGGCGCCGGCCTGTTCGCCCAACTCGGCGGCAATGCGGCGGTGACGTCGCGGCTCGACCAGTTCTTCACGGTGCTCAATGCCGGCCTGAGCCTGCCCAACTTCTACATGGGCAACGAGCCGACCTTCGAGGTGCCCTGGCTCTACAACTGGGCCGGGCAGCCGTCGGGCACGCAGCGCGTGGTGCAGCAGATCCTGGGCAGCGCGTTCGGCACCGGCCCCGACGGCCTGCCGGGCAACGACGACCTCGGCGCCGTGTCGGGCTGGTATGTCTGGGGCGCGCTGGGCCTGTATCCGCAGATCCCCGGCGTGGCGGGCCTGGCGATCGGCAGCCCGCAGTTCCCGCAGATCGACGTACGGCTCGGCAACGGCCGCACGTGGCGGATTCGCGCCGAGGGCGCGCCCGCGTCCAGCTATGTGCAGTCGCTGTCGATCAACGGTCGCGCCCACGATGTACCGTGGGTCGCCTACGACGACATCGCGAACGGCGCGACGCTGCACTTCGCGATGGGCAGCGCGCCGTCGCAATGGGGCAGCCGGAAGCAGCCGCCTTCGTTCGGCGTACCGGTGGCGATCAACGCGGCCGACAGCTACAACAATCGCGGCTTCAGCGCGGACGGCGCGACCAATGCCGACGGTCAGGGCGCGGACTTCGACGGCAGCCTGTTCAGCTACTCGCTGAATGCGCTGGCAGCAGCGGGCGTGCAGCCCGGCAAGCCGTTCGCGGTGGCCGGCGCCAGCGTGGCGGTGGCGGGCGGGCCGCTGTCGCTCGACAATACCGTGACCGTCGGCCAGACCGTGATGCTGCCGCCGGGATCGGCCGGCACCGGCGTGGTGGTGCTCGGCTCGTCCAACAATGGCCCGAGCAGCGGCACGGCACAGCTGAATTTCGCGGACGGCTCGAGTCAGGCTGTCACGCTGGCCTTCGACGACTGGACCCTGAACGGCGGCAGCGCGCATGCCAGCGCGGCAATCGCCGTCACGATGGCTTACCGCAACTCGGGCAGCGGCCAGCAGGACAACGTCAAGACCTACATCTTCGCGCAGAAGATTCCCGTGCCGCCCGGCAAGGTGGTGACGAGCATCGTGCTGCCGCGCCAGGTGAGCGCCGGCAAGATGCACGTGTTCGGCATCGGCATGGCGGCGTCCTGACGCCGCCATGACCGACGGGGATACATCGGGCGTTCCGATGTATCCCCTCGCCGGCCGGCACCGCTTCCGCGCGGCCCCCGGAGCGAGAACACCTTCTCCGGCACGCCGCATCCGGCACTGGAGAGCCTTGATACGGCAGACCGTGTGATCTACGTCGGCAGCCTGTCGAAAACGTTCGCGCCGCGCGTGCGGACGTTTGGCTGTGCGCGGACTCGGAGTCCCGGGAAATGAACGAGGCCCGCCATCGTGCGGGCCTCGTGTCACGGGGTCATGTCACGTCAAGGCGTGTCACGCGCCGGGCGCGGATTCGTGCAACCGTGGTCCGGGTAATCCGGCTCCACACCGCCCCCCACGCGCCTTGGGCCTGGGTCGATCCCGGCACCGGGCAGGCGAACACGACGACCGTCCGGAATGGCTTCGTCATCGACGACATATCCCGCGATGCTCGCGGCATTGTCGATCGCCAGATCGGGATGTAACCGCCCCCATGCGGGAAGGAACCGTGTGATGTTGCACGGCTTGCCGGTTGCCGTCCTGGTATCGAGGACTCGGCTTGCTTCGTGGATGATCACGGACACCTGCGAATCGGCGTGCGCGGACCACGGGCGCATCGTGCAAAACCGCGTCCCGATGAACGGCATGTGCATTGCGGTGTCCGTGGCACACATGTGCGCGGCTCCCTGATCGGTTCCAGGCGGATCGCTGTTGCATGCCGTCGACGCACCGGCAGCGCTGCCGGTGCGAACAACGTTGTGCTCGTTGAACGAACGGACGACCTCCTGCACTTTCGTCAAGCCGGCCAGAAGCCGTGTGCGCGTCTGCTCGTCGTCGCGACCGAACCACTTGAGCACACGGCCCTTCTCGGACTGCGGCCAGCCTTTCAGGGAAGCAATACGCGCCGCCAGCAGGCCGATGGCCAACACCTGCGCCTTCGCGAACATGATGCGGAACGCCAGGTGAGTCATGTTTTCGCAGATCGGTCGCATGTCAACGTCCACCAGACCCGGTGATCCTTCGGTGGTGTTCGTCGTTGTTCCGGCATCGGTAGTTCGACTCCCCATCGCGTCGTTCCCCGCCCGAACGCTGCAGCGGTTGCGCGCCTTCCGTGCCCACATGTCCGGCGCATTCCGCTGCGGCGCTCACGCCTCCCGCAGCACGTTGCCTGATCGATCCTCGCGATGAGGTTGCCTGTTGCTCAAGGATCGCCGTGTCCGCTCGTCGCATCATGGTGGGTATCTCGGATGAAGTCGGGGTATGGGTTGTTTCGACGCAGCCTCGTGGATCAACCGTCGATCCACGGGCGCATCGTCGGTTGCAATGGTCGAACGCCTGTGTGATCGCGCCGGGTGGAAAGCGAGCAATGGCCGCTCGGCCGAACAGCACACTAACCAACGAAAGCGCTTGCGAATCAGAACATCCCCCGCGCCTCACCCCGCAAGGGCGAGCGTTTGATTTCGAATTTCTCCGACTGTGAAACGCCGACTTGCGATTTGTCGGGCGCCCCGCGTCATTCCAATCGAACCAATTGATACACGTCCCAAAAAACTGATTCGCCTGACAAGCAATCGTCCTGCGCCGTGGATGCGCATCGGCAATCGGAAAACCGTTATAGACCGTGACTGAGCACATCCCGCGCCGCCCACCCGCCACTCGTCCGGCGCTGGCCCAAGCGAAACCTCCCGACTGGCGCTACCGCCAAAAACGAGCGCTCACTAACGTGTCGATACCGCATGCGCGCCAGCGCCTTGCGCACCGCCCACCATTCGACAGGAGACACGTTATGGCAGACACGCTCACCGGCCCCGTCACGGCCGCCACGCTCGCGGCATTTTCCGACGCATTCAACCGTCACGACGCCAACGCGCTGATGGGCTTCATGACCGAGGACTGCGTATTCGACGCGGCCGGTGGCCCCGACATCCACGGCACGCGCTTCGTCGGCCGCGACGCGGTACGCGCCGCGTTCGAAGCCGTGTTCAAGACCTTCCCCGACGCGCACTGGGGTCGCGGCCGCCATTACGTCGCCGGCGAACGCGGCGTCTCCGAGTGGGTGTTCACGGGCACGCACGCCGAAGGCTGGCGCATCGAGGCCGAAGGCTGCGACCTGTTCGAATTCCGTGACGGGCTGATCGCCGTCAAGCGCGCTTTCCGCAAGGAACGGCCGAAGCAACCGGACTGAGTGCACCACCCGGGGCCACCCTGCCCCGCGCGCATTTTGAAACGAATCATTTCATTTCATTCCACATTCCCCGGCAGCGGGCGGAATGACTTGACCGGCCTTCCCCAGCAAATAGCATCTGGAACAAGACGTTCCGTTAATTAAACAATCGGAGACAACCCATGAGCGAACAATCCACTTCCCTGCGTGCATCGGCCAACGGTCCGCAGGACATGACGCCGTCCGAAGCCTTCGTCGAGACCCTCGCGGCCAACGGCGTGACCGACATGTTCGGCATCATGGGCTCCGCGTTCATGGATGCGATGGACATCTTCGCGCCGGCCGGCATCCGCCTGATCCCGGTGGTGCACGAACAGGGTGCCGGCCACATGGCCGACGGCTATGCGCGCGTGTCGGGCCGCCACGGCGTCGTGATCGGCCAGAACGGCCCCGGCATCAGCAACTGCGTGACGGCGATCGCGGCCGCGTACTGGGCGCACAGCCCGGTCGTGATCGTCACGCCGGAAGCCGGCACGATGGGTATCGGCCTCGGCGGCTTCCAGGAAGCGAACCAGCTGCCGATGTTCCAGGAATTCACGAAATACCAGGGCCACGTCACGCACCCGGCGCGGATGGCCGAATTCACCGCGCGCTGCTTCGACCGCGCGCAGGCCGAGATGGGCCCGACGCAACTGAACATTCCGCGCGACTACTTCTACGGCAAGGTCAAGGTCGAGATTCCGCAACCGCGCCGGCTCGATCGCGGCGCCGGCGGCGAACAGAGCCTGGACGACGCGGCCGCACTGATCGCGCAGGCGAAATTCCCGGTGATCATCTCGGGCGGCGGCGTCGTGATGGCCGACGCGATCGAGGAATGCAAGGCGCTCGCCGAACGGCTCGGCGCACCGGTCGTCAACAGCTACCTGCACAACGACTCGTTCCCGGCGAATCACCCGCTGTGGTGCGGCCCGCTCGGCTACCAGGGCTCGAAGGCCGCGATGAAGCTGCTGTCGCGCGCGGACGTCGTGATCGCGCTCGGCTCGCGCCTCGGGCCGTTCGGCACGCTGCCGCAGCACGGGATGGACTACTGGCCGAAGGACGCGAAGATCATCCAGATCGACGCGGACCACAAGATGCTCGGCCTCGTGAAGAAGATCTCGGTCGGCATCTGCGGCGACGCGAAGGCCGCGGCGATCGCGCTCACGCAACGCCTCGAAGGCCGCACGCTCGCGTGCGACGGCTCGCGCGGCGATCGCGCCGACCAGATCGCGACCGAGAAGGCCGCGTGGGAGAAGGAACTCGACGACTGGACGCACGAGCGCGACGCATACAGCCTCGACATGATCGACGAGCAGAAGCACGAGAAGCCGTTCAGCGGCGGCCAGTACCTGCATCCGCGCCAGGTGCTGCGCGAACTCGAGAAGGCGATGCCCGAGGACGTGATGGTGTCGACCGACATCGGCAACATCAACTCGGTCGCGAACAGCTACCTGCGCTTCAACAAGCCGCGCAGCTTCTTCGCGGCGATGAGCTGGGGCAACTGCGGCTATGCGTTCCCGACGATCATCGGCGCGAAGGTCGCGGCACCGCACCGCCCGGCCGTGTCGTATGCGGGCGACGGCGCGTGGGGCATGAGCCTGATGGAAACGATGACCTGCGTGCGCCACAACATCCCGGTCACGGCCGTCGTGTTCCACAACCGCCAGTGGGGCGCGGAGAAGAAAAACCAGGTCGACTTCTACAACCGCCGCTTCGTCGCCGGCGAACTCGACAACCAGAGCTTCGCGGCGATTGCGCGTGCGATGGGCGCCGAAGGGATCACGGTCGACCGCCTCGAAGATGTGGGCCCGGCGCTCAAGCGCGCGATCGACATGCAGATGAACGAAGGCAAGACGACGATCATCGAGATCATGTGCACGCGCGAACTCGGCGACCCGTTCCGTCGCGATGCGCTGTCGAAGCCGGTGCGCATGCTCGACAAGTACAAGGACTACGTGTAACGCCGCGTCGCTGACGCACCCCGTTGCCGGTCGCGCGCCCCTCTCGCGCGGTCGGCCCTCCGGCCGGACGCCGTGCCCCGTGCGGGCCGCCGCATCCGGCCGTTTTTATTCCTTACCCGAGCGAACGATGAAAGCCCTCGACCGCATTCTCGAATCCGCGCGCCGCCAGCCGATGCGCATCGCGCTGTGCGAAGCCGACGATCCGCGCGTGCTGCAGG
>NZ_JAAGPO010000100.1:0-270 GCF_017104825.1 Burkholderia sp. Ac-20345
GATCTATCGTGTAGATCTGGGTGGTGGGCGGGTCATTAAAAAAAAAAAAAAAATATAGTAAGAATTAGTGTAGATGCGTCAAAAATTAGAAGATTAAGATGATACAAAAGAAATGATCATTGGCTGAAGTAGTAAATAGTACAGTGGAGGCCTCGTTCTACATTCTAGTGATAGGAGTATGTGTCGTCACTCGTACACATAACATCGATGAACATTCTGTATAACGATGTCACGTCCGAGCTCATATCGAGCCGTCTATGGTATTCAATA
>NZ_JAAGPO010000101.1:0-36387 GCF_017104825.1 Burkholderia sp. Ac-20345
TTGCCTGATGACCATAGCGAGTCGGTCCCACCCCTTCCCATCCCGAACAGGACCGTGAAACGACTCTACGCCGATGATAGTGCGGATTCCCGTGTGAAAGTAGGTAATCGTCAGGCTCCCTAAGCCAAGAACCCCCGCCCGAAAGGCGGGGGTTTTTGCATTTCAGCGGCGGAAATACATGGGGGATCGGGATGGGCGGCCTGGCTGAAGTTTCCACCTCACCCCTTCCACGTGCAACCAATCGCAGCTGCCGGTTCCCTGATTGGTAGATATCATTCGCGATCCCTTCGTCTATTGATCGTATCTCCGATCAAAGCTGCACTTCCTTCTTCCTCGTGTATCGGTTGGCACCGCCGTGCATGATCTGCTTTTCATCGTCGCCGACGAGTGGCGGATTGACCATGCAAGTCCCCCTGCGGAAGAAGCACGGGACCGCCGAAACTCCGCCACTTCCTCCAATCGCTTTTCGGTCAGATCACGCAGAATCCGCACGAAATGAACGCTTTATTCGGCGTGTCCACGTAAAATTTGCGGATCCCCATCCTTGCACTCAAAACGATGAACGCCGCCATCCAGGTAGCCCGGGCCGTTTGCCCGCATGATTGTCCGGACACGTGCGCAATGCGTGTGACTGTCGAAAACGGCAAGGCGATCAAGGTCACGGGCGATCCCGACCATCCGCCGACACAAGGCGTGTTGTGCACGAAAGTCAGCCGATATGCCGATCGCGTTCATCACCCCGACCGCCTCACCGTCCCGCTCAAGCGCATCGGCGCGAAAGGGGAAGGGCATTTCGTACCGATCAGTTGGGACGAGGCGTTCGATGAGATCGGCCGTCGTCTCGGTGAAATCGCGGCGCGCGCACCCGAAGCGATCATGCCCTACAGCTACGCCGGGACGATGGGGCTCGTGCAAGGGGAGGGCATTGCCCAGCGGTTCTTCCACAAGCTCGGCGCGTCGCGGCTGGAGCGCACGATCTGCGCGGCGGCCGGTGCAGCGGGGTTGCGTTACACCTATGGTGGCAGTCTTGGCATGCACCTCGAGCATTTCGAGGAAAGCGAACTGATTCTGATCTGGGGGGCGAACCCGATCGCGTCGAGTCTGCACTTCTGGACGCGCGCGCAGGAAGCGAAGCGCCGAGGCGCACGTCTGGTCGCGATCGATCCGTACCGTTCGCTGACAGCGGAGAAGTGCCATCAGCATATCGCATTGAAACCCGGCACCGATGGCGCGTTCGCACTCGGCATGATGCACGTGCTGATTACCGAAGACCTGCTCGATCACGACTACATCGCCAGCCATACGCTCGGTTTCGACGCGCTCAAGGAGCGGGCGATGTCCTATCCGCCGGAGCGCGTCGCGCAGATCTGCGATATCGACGCGTCGGAGCTGGTCGACCTTGCGCGTCGTTACGGCGCTACCCGCAAGGCATCGATCCGCCTCAACTATGGCATGCAGCGCGTTCGCGGCGGTGGCAACGCCGTACGCGCGATCGCAAGCCTGCCTGCGCTGACGGGGGCATGGCGGGATCGCGCTGGCGGGCTGTTGCTCTCGTCGTCGGAATCCGCACCGGTCAACCAGGCGGCGCTGCTGCGCCCGGATTTGATGCCGGGTTGGCCGCACACGCTGCCGCGCATCATCAACATGAACGCGATCGGCGACGCGCTGTTGCACCCGGGCGATGCAGCCTTCGGGCCGAAAGTCGAGGCGGTGATCGTGTACAACTCGAATCCGGTAGCCGTCGCGCCGGATTCTTCGAAGGTCGCCGCGGGGTTCGCGCGCGACGATCTGTTCACGGTCGTTCTCGAGCATTTCAAGACAGATACCGTCGATTTCGCCGACATTGTGTTGCCCGCAACCACGCAACTCGAGCATCTGGACATCCACAAATCGTACGGCCACACCTACGTGATGGCGAACCTGCCGTCGATTTCCCCGGTGGGAGAAGCGCGGCCGAATACGGAGATCTTCCGCGGCATCGCGCGCAGCATGAGGCTCGACGAGCCCGCGCTTTATCACAGCGATGAAGAGGTCGCACGTGCGGCGCTCCGCTGGGACGATCCCGCGCTCGACAGCGATTGGGACACGCTGAAGCGCGATGGCTGGCTGAAGCTCAAGCTGCCGGAGGCGCCGTTCGCGAATGGCGGTTTCCGTACGCCGTCCGGCAAGTGCGAGTTCTATAGCCCGCGGCTCGAGCAGATGGGCGTGGACCCCGTGCCCGACTACCTGCCGCCGTTCGAGTCTGCAGAAGCCGCGCCTGAGCTCGCCGCACGCTATCCGCTCGCGATGATTTCGCCACCGGCTCGCCACTTCCTGAACAGCACGTTCGTGAACGTCGACAGCCTGCGTCATACCGAAGGCGAGCCGCATCTCGACATCCACCCGTCCGACGCAGACGTGCGCGGCATCGTCGAGGGCGACCTTGTACGCATCTTCAACGACCGCGGATCGATGCAGGCGCTCGCGAGAATTACCGATCGCGCACGTGCAGGGCTCGTCGTCGGGCTGTCGATCTGGTGGAAGAAGCTGTCACCGGACGGCAGGAACGCGAACGAGGTGACGAGCCAGGCGCTCACCGATCTTGGCAATTCGGCGACGTTTTACGATTGCCTTGTGGAAGTTGAACGCATTTGATCGGATATCACCGTATGATCAGACGATTTTCCACGGAAGTTCGAAGTGGACATCTAACCCTGTTGTCTCGGGACGGTCGAGCCGTTACGATGCGTTTTAGCACGACCATTCGAAAATCTGTGAGGAGACGCGCAGTATGGACAAAATTTGGCTGAAATCGTACCCACCCGGCGTTCCAGCCGAAATTGACGCGTCTCCTTATCCCTCTGTCCCAGACCTGCTCGACGAAAGCTTCCGGCAGTATCGCGACCGCACGGCGTTCGTCTGCATGGGCAAGGGCATCACGTACGGTGAACTCGACAAGCTGTCGCGCCAGTTCGGCGCCTGGCTGCAATCGCGGGGGCTGGCGCGCGGGGCGCGCGTCGCGATCATGATGCCGAACGTGCTGCAGTATCCCGTGGCGATCGTCGCGGTACTGCGCGCGGGCTACACCGTCGTCAACGTCAACCCGCTCTATACGCCGCGCGAGCTCGAACATCAGCTGAAGGATAGCGGTGCGGAGGCGATCGTCATCCTCGAGAATTTCGCGTCGACGCTGCAGGCCGTCATCGCGAATACGAGCGTCAAGCACGTTGTCGTCGCATCGATGGGCGATCTGCTGGGCATCAAGGGATGGCTCGTCAACTACGTCGTGCGCAACGTGAAGAAGATGGTGCCTGCCTGGCAGCTGCCGTCGTTCACGCGCTTCAAGGCCGCGCTGTCGGAAGGCGCGCGTCAGGCATTCAAGGCGCAGAAGGTCGGCCCCGACGACGTCGCGTTCCTGCAATACACGGGCGGTACGACGGGCGTCGCGAAGGGCGCGACGCTGCTGCACCGGAACATCGTGTCGAACGTGCTGCAGGCGGGCGCCTGGCATCATCCGGCGCATGAGAAGTTTCCGGAGGTGAAACAGTTCGTGACGGTTGTCGCGCTGCCGCTGTATCACGTGTTCGCGCTGACCGTCTGCGGTTTCCTGACGCTGCGTACGGGCGGCATGGGCATCCTGATCCCGAACCCGCGCGACATCGCGGGCATGATCAAGGAACTGAAGGGCTACCAGATCTCGACGATCCCGGCGGTCAACACGCTGTACAACGCACTGCTGAACCACCCGGAATTCAACCAGCTCGACCTGTCGAAGCTCGTGATCGCCAACGGCGGCGGCATGGCGATCCAGGAAGGCGTCGCGAAACGCTGGTATGAAAAGACCCATACGGCGATCATCGAAGGATACGGGCTGTCCGAAACGTCGCCGGTGGCGACCTGCAACCCCGTGACCGCGACCGAATACAGCGGGACGATCGGCTTGCCGCTGCCGTCGACCGAAGTGGCGATTCGCGACGACGCGGGCAACGACGTCGCGCTCGGCGAACCCGGCGAGATCTGCATTCGCGGGCCGCAGGTGATGGCCGGCTACTGGAACCGGCCGGACGAGACCGCGAAGGTCATGTTCGCGGACGGCTTCTTCAAGACGGGCGACGTCGGCGTGATGGATGCGCGCGGTTACGTGAAGATCGTCGACCGGAAGAAGGACATGATTCTCGTATCGGGCTTCAACGTGTATCCGAACGAAGTCGAGGACGTGGTGGCGTCGCACCCGGGCGTGTTCGAGGTGGCGGCGGTCGGCGTGCCCGACGAGCATTCCGGCGAAGCCGTGAAGCTGTTCATCGTGAAGAAGGATCCGGCGCTTACCGACAAGGACATCCTGGCCTACTGCAAGGAGCGGCTCACCGGCTACAAGCGGCCGAAGCTGGTCGAGTTCCGTACCGAGCTGCCGAAAACGAACGTCGGCAAGATCCTGCGGCGCGAACTGCGCGACGGACGCGCGTAACGCCGCAGTCGATCGAATGGAAAAGCCCGGCTTGTGCCGGGCTTTTTTTGTTTGCTGCGCGGCCCCGGCGAGGCTGTATTCGAACGACGCGGCTTCCGGAATGGGTTTGCGGTGGCGGCGGTGCGTTTCGACGCGGCAGGGACGGCATGGCGTCCCCTGCGACCAGCTTGTCGCAGCCGGTACGATTCGCCGCGCTCCAGCTTTGCGGCTTTACCGACCGGAAAAGAAAAAGGCGCCCGAAGGCGCCTTCAATATGCTGCGGCTTGTCAAACAAGCTGATTAGAACTTGTGACGGATACCGACGCGTGCCGCGACCTGGTTGCTGGTGCTCGAACCGCTGAGACCATTGATCGCTGCCGTCGCCTTGACGACGTTGCCTTCTGCGTCGAGCGCATTGCCCGATGCATGCTGGTACACGCCGATCACGTAGACGTCCGTGCGCTTCGACAGGAAGTAGTCGACGCCGACCGAGCCCTGGTGGTACTTGGCTGCCGAGGCGCTGTCGATCTTGCTGCCTTGCGTGTAGTCGTACGCTGCGCCGAGGATCAACGCCGGGGTCAGCTGATACTTGAAGTTGATTTCGCCGTTGTTGAACGTCGCCGTCTGGTTCACGTACGGGCCAACCGAGAAGCCCTTGAACTTCGTGTTCGAGTACGTCGCGCCGATCGTCGCCGCGCCGAACGTGTACGCACCGCCCGCACCGATGACCTGGTACGTGTTCGCGTTGTTCGCGTACGCGCCGTAGACCGGCGACGTGACCGGAGCAGCCGAAGCCGTCGAACCATTGTTGAACATGCCGCCGGCGTTGCCCGGCGTACGTGCGTTCAAGTAGCCGACGCCCAGGACCAGCGGGCCGTTGTTGTAGCCTGCGCCGAGCGACCAGACCTGGTTCTTCGAGAACTGGCCTGCGATGCCGCCGAGGCTGTACAAGCCGCCGAACGAGAAGCCGGAGTAGGTCGGGCTCGTGTACTTGATCGCGTTGTTCACGCGGTACGCGTTGTTGAAGTTGTCGAGGTCACCCGGGTGAGCGGCGATGTAGCCGCCCCACTGGTCGCCAGCCTCGAGCGGGCCGACGAAGTCGACGACGGAGTCGTATTGACGACCCAGCGTGACCGTACCGTACTGGCTCGACAGGCCGACGTAAGCCTGACGACCGAACATCAGGCCGCCCTGACCGAGCTTGCCGCTGTTCACGTCGAAACCGTTTTCGAGGGTGAAGATCGCCTTCAGGCCGCCACCGAGGTCTTCGGTGCCGCGCAAGCCGAAGCGGCTGCCTTGCATCACGCCGCTGGCCATGCTGTACAGGTGCTTGCCGCCTGCGTTGTTGTTGAAGAGCAGGCCTTCATCGATGATGC
This sequence comes from Burkholderia sp. Ac-20345, assembly GCF_017104825.1. Taxonomy (NCBI): domain Bacteria; kingdom Pseudomonadati; phylum Pseudomonadota; class Betaproteobacteria; order Burkholderiales; family Burkholderiaceae; genus Burkholderia; species Burkholderia sp. Ac-20345. The sequence goes on from NZ_JAAGPO010000101.1 coordinate 5,800, forward strand.
CGTAAAGCGTCACGCTGCTTTGCGCATGGGCAGCGCCAGCGAACGCGCCCAGCGCGACGAGCGCGAGAAGCGACTTTTTCATTAACGGATCTCCAAAATTCACTGAATTTTTCTGGCGGGGCGGATAGTTATGTTCTGTTGACGGGCCCCATCAACTTCGCAAGAAGTCGCACGTAATGTAGCAAAACCGTTTTTTGCCACAAAGCGAAATGCCGCAGCTCAAGGTCGCCATGTTTCCTTTATGCAACAATGGTTAAAATCACGGGTTAACCGCAATTTCCGCTGAATAATCAAGTCGGTTACGCAGCGGACTCGTGCCCTTGCCGCTCGCGGCAGCACCTGCAGCCAGGAGAACAGGATAGTGTTTGATGAACTGATCAGTGAATTCGATCGCGGCCTGCGATCGCTGACCGGCATTAGCCGGATGAGCCGGCCGGTGCCCGCGCCGGCCGAGGCGCCGGCCGTCGAAATGACGCCTGCGGAGCGCACGCATGCCGCCGGGCTGATGCGCGTGAACCATGTCGGCGAGGTCTGCGCGCAGGCGTTGTACCAGGCGCAGAAACTCACCGCGCGCACGGCGTCGGCAAAGGCGATGTTCGAAGAGGCTGCGCGCGAGGAGGAGGACCACCTCGCGTGGACTGCGCACCGCCTGAAAGAGCTCGACTCGCGCCCGAGCCTGCTGAACCCGCTCTGGTATGCGGGTTCGCTCGCGATCGGCGTCGCGGCCGGCGCGCTCGGCGACAAGGTCAGCCTCGGCTTCATGGCCGAGACCGAACGGCAGGTCGAGAGCCATCTCGAAGGCCATATGTCCGAGTTGCCGGCGGCCGATACTGCGTCGCGCGCGATCGTCGACCAGATGCGTATCGACGAAGTGAAGCACGGCAAGGCCGCGGCCGACGCAGGCGGGATCGAGCTGCCGCTGCCCGCACGGATGCTGATGCGCGCCGCATCGAAAGTCATGACGAGCACTGCGTACTATCTGTGAGATTCACACCGGGGCGATGCGTGACGTCGCCCCGGTTCCCACCGCTGATACCGCCCGTTTATTCCTCGTTTTCCCGCCCCCGAAAGCCCCGTCCGCACACCCGTCTGGCCCGTCTTTCTCACGTATCACCTTCACAAGTTGCACTAGCTCATTCATTTATAACGGTTTTTGGAATGAGGGGCCGCATGAGCATGTGCGCGTAAGTCCTTGTTCTAACTAACAAAATTCGTCAAAAAAGCGGGCCGCTCCCTTGACCGTGCCACACCCTTCCTCTAAAGTGGGAGACAGTGTGAGAAAGTGTATTTTTGTGTGATTTGGCGGGCTATTCCGGCTAAATTCTCAGCATGTAGCGGGTGCTTCGGTGCCCTGAACGGGAGAGCGGAAAGTGTTCCAAGGGGCGTCGGCGCTGACGCTCGATGCGAAAGGGCGGATGTCGGTGCCGGCTCGCTATCGCGAAGCGCTGCAAGGACAGGCAGAAGGACGGGTGACTGTGACCAAGCACCCGGACGGCTGCCTGTTGCTGTTTCCGCGCCCCGAATGGGAAGTATTCCGCGCCAAGATCGCCGCGCTGCCGATGGACGCGCACTGGTGGCGGCGCATTTTTCTCGGCAATGCGATGGATGTCGATCTCGACAGCGCGGGCCGGATTCTCGTATCGCCCGAGCTGCGCATGGCAGCCGGACTGGAAAAGGAAGTCATGTTGTTGGGAATGGGTAGTCACTTCGAGCTGTGGGATTCGCAAACCTACAACGCGAAGGAGCAGGCAGCGATGGCGCAGGGCATGCCCGACGCGCTGAAGAATTTCACGTTCTGATTGCGGTGACGGAGACGCCCGCGATGGGAAACGAATTGCAGCATCGGACCGTGTTGTTGGACGAAGCGGTCGACTCGCTCGTGACGCGACCGGACGGCATCTATGTCGACGGCACGTTCGGGCGCGGCGGCCATAGCCGCGCGGTGCTCGCGCGGCTGTCGCCGGCCGGGCGGCTGATCGCGTTCGACAAGGATCCGAGAGCGATCGAGACGGCGCAGGGCATCGAGGATGCGCGCTTCTCGATCGTGCATGACAGCTTTGCATCGATGCGCGACGCGCTTGCGGCGCGCGGCGTCGAGAAGGTGTCGGGTGTGTTGCTCGACCTGGGCGTGTCCTCGCCGCAGGTGGACGATCCGGCGCGCGGCTTCAGCTTCCGCGCCGATGGTCCGCTGGACATGCGGATGGATCCGACGCGCGGCGAGTCGGCGGCGGAATGGCTCGCACGGGCTTCGGTGCAGGAATTGACGGAGGTGATACGGGATTATGGGGAAGAACGGTTTGCTTTTCAGATTGCAAAGGCGCTTGTTGCTCGCCGGGCAGAGTCCGACCGTCTTGGGCCTCTCGACACCACGGGCGAGCTTGCCCAAATCGTGGGTCACGTCGTCAAAACCCGTGAGAAGGGCAAGGATCCGGCAACCCGCACCTTTCAGGCTATACGGATTCACGTCAATCAAGAGCTTGCGGACCTGCAAGTCGTACTAGACGCGGCACTGTCGTTGCTGGATCAAGGGGGGCGGCTGGTGGTCATCAGCTTTCATTCACTCGAGGACCGGATCGTCAAGCGATTCATGCAGGCGCACGCGAGTGCGCCTGCGGTCGATCGTCGCCTGCCGATCCGTGCCGTCGACCTCCCGAGTCCGCCGCTCAAGATCATCAGCCGCCAGTTTCCAAGTGACGCGGAAGTCGCCGCGAATCCGCGCGCCCGCTCCGCCGTGATGCGCATTGCGGAGCGCGTCACGCCATGAGCCGCTTCAATATCTTCCTGCTGATCATCGTGATGGGTTGCGCGCTGTCGGTCGTCAATTCGACGAATCAGCAGCGCCAGATCTTCATCCAGCTGCAGCGCGCGCAGTCGCAGGAGCGTCAGCTCCAGCAGGACTACGCGCAGCTTCAATATCAGCAGAGCGCGCTGTCGAAGACGTCGCGCATCGAGCAGCTCGCGAACGATTCGCTGAAGATGCAGCCGATCACGACCGGCCGCACGCAATACCTGACGCTGTCGCCGGGCGCCGCGAAGGCGATCGACGCACCGATCCCGGCGTCGGCGGACACGGTTGGCAAGGGCAAGGGGGGCGCGCGATGAAGCCGTCCCAGAAGCGCCAGAACGTGAAGTTCTCGTCCAGCCCCGTGCTGGGCGTGCATCTGCCGATGTGGCGCTCGAAGCTCGTCGTGTTCATGCTGTTCATGGCGTTCGTCGCGCTGGCCGCGCGTGCGTTCTGGATCCAGGGGCCGGGCAACGCGTTCTACCAGAAGCAGGGCGAAAGCCGCTACCAGCGCACGCTCGAGCTGCCGGCGACGCGCGGCAAGATTCTCGACCGTAACGGGCTCGTGCTCGCGACGAGCCTGCCGGTGCGCGCGATCTGGGCGATTCCCGACGCGGTGCCGGACGATCTCGATGCCGACAAGGTCAACCAGCTCGGCAAGCTCCTCGGCATGACGCCGAAGGAACTGCGCGTGAAGCTGTCGGAAGACAAGGGGTTCGTCTACGTCAAGCGCCAGGTGCCGCTCGACGTCGCGGACAAGGTCGCCGCGCTCGACATTCCCGGTATCAATCAGCGCAACGAATACAAGCGCTTCTATCCGGAAGGCGAGATCACCGCTCACCTGATCGGTTTCACGAACGTCGAGGACGAAGGGCAGGAAGGCGTCGAACTGGGCGACCAGAAGATGCTGTCCGGCACGTCGGGTGTGCGGCGCGTGATCAAGGACCGGATGGGGCACATCGTCGAGGACGTCGCGGAGCAGATCCCGCCGCACAACGGTACCGACGTCGACCTGTCGATCGACAGCAAGATCCAGTACATCGCGTACGCGAACCTGAAGGCTGCCGTCGAGAAGTTCAAGGCGAAGGCCGGCGCGGCGATGGTCGTCGACGTGCGCACCGGCGAGGTGCTCGCACTCGTCAACTACCCGACGTACAACCCGAACGACCGCTCGCGCATGACGGGCGAACAGCTGCGCAACCGGATCATGACCGACGTGTTCGAGCCGGGCTCGATCATGAAGCCGTTTACGGTGTCGCTCGCGCTCGACCTGCACCGCGTGACGCCGAACACGCTCGTCGAGACGGGCAACGGGCATTTCGTGCTCGACGGCGCGCCGATCACCGACGACGCGGGTTTCGGCACGCTGACGGTCGGCGGCGTGATCCAGAAGTCGAGCAACATCGGCGCGACGAAGATCGCGATGACGATGCGGCCCGAGGAAATGTGGAATATGTATACGAGCATCGGCCTCGGCCAGGCGCCGAAGGTCGGATTCCCGGGTGCGGTGGCCGGCCGCCTGCGTCCGTGGAAGAGCTGGCGCCGCATCGAGCAGGCGACGATGTCGTACGGCTACGGCCTGTCGGTGTCGCTGTTCCAGCTCGCGCGTGCGTACACGGCGATCGCGCATGACGGCGAGCTGATGCCCGTGACCATTTTCAAGACCGACCCCAACCAGCCGGTCGTGGGTACGCAGGTGTTCAACCCGACCACCGCGCGCGAAGTGCGCGCGATGCTCGAGACGGTGGTGGCGCCGGGCGGCACGTCGCCCGATGCGGCCGTGCCGGGCTATCGCGTCGGCGGCAAGAGCGGTACCGCGTACAAGCATGAAGGTCACGGCTACACGCGCAAGTACCGCGCATCGTTCGTCGGGATGGCGCCGATGCCGAATCCGCGCATCGTCGTCGCGGTGTCGGTCGACGAGCCGACAGCCGGCAGCCACTTCGGCGGCCAGGTGTCCGGCCCCGTATTCTCGGCGATCGCCGGCGATACGATGCGTGCGCTGAACGTGCCGCCGAACATGCCGATCAAGCAGCTCGTCGTGTCTGACGATTCGCCGGCAGCACCTTCCGCGACGGGGCCGCAAAAGCTGGCCTCGGGTGGCGGTGCGAAGCATATGATCGTGTCCAGCACGACGCGTAATTCACCAGGAGTTGTTCGATGAGCGCCGCTCGCAGTTCCCATCCGGCGCATCAGCAGATCGCAGCCGCGCTTGCGTGGCTGCGTCAGCATGTGGCACCCGCAGCGCAACTGCATGCCGACACGCGCAGCCTCAAGGCTGGCGACGTGTTCGTCGCGTATGCAGTCGACGGGGCAGACAATCGTGCCTTCATTGCCGACGCCGTCGCGCGTGGTGCGGCCGCCGTGCTGTATCAGCCGGAAGGGCTGGCCGCTGCGCCGGCGGTGCCCGTTGCACTGGCCGTACCGGCGCTCGACCAGCTCGCCGGCGAAATCGCCAGCGGCTGGTACGGCGACCCGAGCGACAGCCTGCTCGCGGTGGGCGTGACCGGCACGAACGGCAAGACCTCGTGCACGCAATGGATCGCTACGGCGCTGACGGCGCTGCACCAGCCGTGCGCGGTGATAGGCACGCTCGGCAGCGGGATGCCCGGCCACCTCGTGCCGACGGGTTTCACGACCCCTGACGCGCCGCAACTGCAGCGCAGCCTCGCGCAATTGCGCGACGCGGGCGCGAAGGCCGTGGCGATGGAAGTGTCGTCGCACGCGCTGCACCAGGGGCGCGTGAACGGTACGGCCTTCGACATCGCGGTGTTTACGAACCTCACGCAGGATCACCTCGACTATCACGGCACGTTCGATGCGTACGAGGCCGCGAAGGCGAAGCTGTTCGCATGGCGTGGCCTGCGCGCGGCGGTCGTCAATCGCGACGACGCAGCCGGCCGGCGCCTGCTCGAGAAACTCGCCGGCCGCGTGCGCACGATCGCGTACGGGATCGGCGACGCGCCGGCGCCTGACGCCGATCGCGAACTGGCCGCGCTCGACGTGCGCGCCACCGCGACCGGCACGGCGTTCCGTCTGCGTTCGTCATGGGGCGACGCCGACGTCGAGGTCGGCACGCTCGGCACGTTCAACGTCAGCAACCTGCTCGCGGTGCTCGGTTCGCTGCTCGCGGCCGACGTGCCGTTCGATGCGGCGCTCACCGAGATCGCACGGCTCGAGTCCGTGAACGGCCGGATGCAGCGGCTCGGCGGCCGGCTGCAGAATGACGAACCGCTCGTCGTGATCGATTACGCACACACGCCCGACGCGCTCGAAAAGACGCTCGACGCGCTGCGCCCGATCGCCACGGCGCGCGGCGGCCGGCTCGTCTGCATGTTCGGCTGCGGCGGTGATCGCGATGCGACGAAGCGCCCGCTGATGGGCGCGATCGCGGAGCGGTTCGCCGATGAAACCGTCGTCACGAGCGACAACCCGCGCAGCGAGGATCCGCAGCGCATCATCGACCAGATCGTCGCGGGCATGACCGCGCCCGATCACGCACGCCGTATCGAGGATCGCGCAAGCGCGATCCTGCAGGCCGTGCGCGGCGCGGCACGCGAGGATGTCGTCGTGCTGGCCGGCAAGGGCCACGAGGCCACGCAGGAAATCATGGGCAAGAAACGCACGTTCTCCGACCAGGATCACGCGCGGCTCGCGCTGGCAGCGCGCGCGACGCACGGCAAGGGAGGCGCCGAATGACGATGCTCAGTCTCGACGAAGCCGCTCGCCTGATCCCCGGCGCAACCGTCCACGGCGACGCGGGCGTCACGTTCGACCGCGTATCGACGGACAGCCGCACGGCCGGCCCCGGCGACCTGTTCGTCGCACTGAAAGGCGAGCGCTTCGATGCGCACGACTTCCTCGGCGACGTCGCTGCACGCGGTGCTGCTGCGGCGCTGGTCGCGCACGTGCCGGCGGGCGTTACGATCCCGGCGATCGAAGGCGGTGAAACGCGTGCCGCACTCGGCGCGCTTGCGCATGGCTGGCGCAAACGATTCGCGCTGCCGCTCGTCGCAGTGACGGGCAGCAACGGCAAGACGACCGTCAAGGAAATGATCGCGTCGATCTTCGCGGCGGCGGTCGGCGCCGACGCACGGCTCGCGACGGCCGGCAACCTGAACAACGACGTCGGCCTGCCGCTGACGCTGCTGCGCCTGTCGGCCTCGCATCGTCTCGCGGTGATCGAGATCGGGATGAACCACCCGGGCGAGACCGAAGTCCTCGCACGCCTCACGGCGCCGACGGTCGCGCTCGTCAACAACGCGCAGCGCGAGCACCAGGAATTCATGGCGACGGTCGAAGCCGTCGCGCTCGAACACGCGGCCGTGATTCACGCGCTGCCGCCGGACGGCATTGCGGTGTTCCCGGCCGATGACGCGTACGCGGGTATCTGGCGCGTCGCGGCGACCGGCAACCGGATCCTCGATTTCGCGCTGCACGATGCCGAACGGCAGAACGACGCGCAGGTCACGGGCCGTCTGCACGGCGGCGAACTCGCGATCGACACGCCCGCGGGCGCCGTCACGGTGCGGTTGCGCGCGCTCGGCGAGCACAACGCACGCAACGCGCTGGCCGCGACGGCCGCGGCGCTGGGCGCCGGCGTCGCGCTGTCGGCGATCAAGCAGGGCCTCGAATCGTTCGAGCCGGTCAAGGGCCGGCTGCAGGTGAAGCAGGCGATCGCAGGCAGCCTCGCGGGTGCGACGGTCGTCGACGATACGTACAACGCGAATCCCGATTCGATGCGTGCCGCGATCGACGTGCTCGCCGCGCAGTCGGCGCCGCGCGTGCTGGTGATCGGCGACATGGGTGAGGTCGGCGACGAAGGGCCGGCCTTCCACCGCGAGGTCGGTGCATACGCACGCGAGCGCGGGATCGACGCGCTGTTCGCGCTCGGCGACGCGTCGCGCGATGCCTGCACGGCGTACGGCGACACGGCCCGTCATTTCGATGACGTCGGCGCGCTGGTCGGCGCGCTGCTCGCGGCGGGCTACGGCGCGCAGGCGACGCTGCTCGTGAAGGGCTCGCGGTACATGAAGATGGAGCGCGTGGTCGACGCGCTGACGAACCAACCCGCGGCGGGCACGGCGCCCGCTGCACACTGAGTAGAAGGAAGGAAGCATGCTGCTGGCGCTGGCGCAATGGCTGCAAGGAGACGCAAGCTTTTTGCGCTTGTTCACGTACCTCACATTCCGTGCGGTGATGGCCACCATCACCGCGCTCGGGATCGGGCTCGTGTGCGGACCGTGGGTGATCCGCAAGCTGACGCAAATGAAGGTCGGTCAGGCCGTGCGCAAGGACGGTCCGCAGACGCACCTGGTCAAGTCCGGCACGCCGACGATGGGCGGCGTGCTGATCCTGATCGGGATCGCGGTCGCGACGCTGCTGTGGGGCGACCTGACGAACCGTTTCATCTGGATCGTGATGCTCGTCACGTTCGGTTTCGGCGTGATCGGCTGGGTCGACGATTACCGCAAGGTCGTCCACAAGGACCCGCGCGGGATGTCGTCGCGCGAGAAGTATTTCTGGCAGTCGGTGATCGGGCTGTTCGCGGCCGTCTACCTCGCGTTCAGCGTGTCCGAAGCGAACAACGTGCGCGTGTTCGACCTGTTCATGGCGTGGGTGAGGAGCGGCCTGTCGATGGGGCTGCCGGCACGCGCCGACCTGATGCTGCCGTTCCTGAAGTCGATCAGCTATCCGCTCGGCGTCTGGGGCTTCATCGTGCTGACGTACTTCGTGATCGTCGGCGCGAGCAATGCGGTGAACCTGACCGACGGCCTTGACGGTCTCGTGATCATGCCGGTCGTGCTGGTCGGCGCGTCGCTGGGTGTGTTCGCGTACGTGATGGGCAGCGCGGTCTATTCAAAATACCTATTGTTCCCGCACATCCCGGGCGCGGGCGAATTGCTGATCTTCTGTTCCGCGATGGGCGGGGCAGGGCTCGCGTTCCTCTGGTACAACACGCACCCCGCGCAGGTGTTCATGGGCGACGTCGGCGCGCTGGCGCTCGGCGGCGCGCTCGGCACGATCGCGGTGATCGTGCGCCAGGAAATCGTGCTGTTCATCATGGGCGGCATCTTCGTCGCGGAAACGCTGTCGGTGATGCTGCAGGTTTCGTGGTTCAAGTACACGAAAAAGCGCTACGGCGAAGGGCGGCGTCTGCTGAAGATGGCGCCGCTGCATCACCATTTCGAATTGTCCGGCTGGAAGGAAACGCAGGTGGTCGTGCGTTTCTGGATCATCACGCTGATGCTGTGCCTGTTCGGTTTGACCACCCTCAAGCTGCGGTAAAGGAAAGGTAACAAGGATGTCTGGCGAGATGTTTGGAGATCGGCAACGGCCGATGGTGCTCGTACTGGGGCTCGGGGAATCGGGTCTCGCGATCGCGCGATGGTGCGCGAGGCACGGGTGCCGGCTGCGTATTGCCGATACCCGCGAGGCGCCGCCGAACCTTGCCGCGCTGCAGGCCGAAGGCATCGATGCGGAATTCGTCGGCGGGGCGTTCACGCCTGCGCTGCTCGACGGCGGCGTCGAGCTCGTCGGGCTGAGCCCCGGACTGTCGCCGCTCGAACCGGCACTCGCGGCGCTGGTCGCGGCCGCGAACGAACGTGGCGTCGCGGTGTGGGGCGAGCTGGAGTTCTTCGCGCAGGCGCTGCGCGCGCTCGGCACGAGCGGTTACCAGCCGAAGGTGCTCGCGATCACGGGTACCAACGGCAAGACGACGACGACGAGCCTCACGGGCCTGCTGTGCCAGCGCTCGGGCAAGAAGGTTGCCGTCGCGGGCAACATCAGCCCGGCGATGCTCGACCGGCTCGCCGGTGCGATCGACGAAACCGCGTTGCCCGACGTATGGGTGCTCGAACTGTCGAGCTTCCAGCTCGAGACCGCGCGCACGTTCGCGCCCGATGCGGCCGCGATCCTCAACATCACGCAGGACCACCTCGACTGGCACGGCAGCTTCGACGCGTATGCGCAGGCAAAGGGCCGGATCTTCGGCGCGACGACCACGCGCGTGCTGAACCGCGACGATGCGGCCGTGATGAAGTTCGCGCCGGCAGCCGGCGCGGCCGATGCGCCGCGCACGGTCACGTTCGGCCTGAACGAACCGGTGCAGGACGGCGACTACGGGCTGTCGCGTGACAACGGCATCGCATGGCTGGTCGAAGCCGTCGATCGTGACGCACCGGACGAAGCGGCGATGACGACCCGCCGGCGCAAGCGCGACGCCGCGCATACGCCCGACATCGCGCAGAAGCGCCTGATGCCGGCCGATGCACTGCGTATCCGCGGGCTGCACAACGCGGCGAACGCGCTGGCCGCATTCGCGCTAGCCCGTGCGATCGACCTGCCGGCCGCGCCGCTGCTGCATGCGCTGCGCGAATACCGCGGCGAGGCACATCGCGTCGAAGTGATCGCGACGATCGACGACGTGGACTACGTCGACGACAGCAAGGGCACGAACGTCGGCGCGACGGTTGCCGCGCTCGACGGCCTCGCGCAGAAGATCGTGCTGATCGCGGGCGGCGACGGCAAGGGACAGGATTTCGCACCGCTGGTCGCGCCGGTCGCGCGCTGGTGCCGCGCGGTGATGCTGATCGGCCGCGACGCGCCGGCGATCCGCGACACGCTCGCCGAAACGGGCGTGCCGCTCGCCGACCACGCGACGCTCGAAGGCGCGGTGCACGCGGCGGCCGACCTCGCGGAGCCCGGCGATGCGGTGCTGCTGTCGCCCGCCTGCGCGAGCCTCGACATGTTCAGGAACTACGCCCATCGCGCGGATGTGTTCCGTGCGGCGGTCGACGAAATCGCCATCGACAAAGGAGCGACGCCATGAGCTGGTCTGATCGCCTCGTGTCCCGTTTCAACGATCGCCGCGACACCGGCGGCAATGCCGCGGGCGGCCGTGTCGCGTCCGCCACGCGCGCCGCGACGGGCGGCCTCGCGAGCGTCGTCAATGGCGTGCGCCCGAGCCGTTCGCGGATGCTCGACTTCGACTACTCGCTGCTGTGGGTCGCGATCGCGCTGCTCGGGCTCGGCGTCGTGATGGTGTATTCGGCGTCGATCGCGATGCCCGATTCGCCGAAATACGCGTCGTATCACGATTACGCGTTCCTGATGCGCCACTGCATTTCGCTCACGGTCGCGTTCATCGCGGCGGTGATCGCGTTCCGCGTGCCGGTGTCGACGTGGGACAAGTACGCGCCGCATCTCTTCCTGATCGCGCTCGTCGGCCTCGTGATCGTGCTGATCCCGCACGTCGGCAAGGGCGTGAACGGTGCGCGCCGCTGGATTCCGCTCGGCATCACGAACATGCAGCCGTCGGAAATCATGAAGCTCGCGGTGACGATCTACGCGGCGAACTACACGGTGCGCAAACAGGAATACATGCAGAGCTTCGCGAAGGGCTTCCTGCCGATGGCGTTCGCGGTCGGCCTGGTCGGTGCGCTGCTGCTGCTCGAGCCGGACATGGGCGCGTTCATGGTGGTCGCGGCGATCGCGATGGGCGTGCTGTTCCTCGGCGGCGTGAACGGCAAGCTGTTCGGCGGCCTCGTCGCGACGGCGGTCGGCACCTTCACGATGCTGGTGTGGCTGTCGCCGTGGCGTCGCGAGCGGATCTTCGCGTATCTGGATCCATGGGACGAGCGCTATGCGCAGGGCAAGGCGTACCAGCTCACGCACTCGCTGATCGCGTTCGGCCGCGGCGAGTGGTTCGGCGTCGGCCTCGGCGGCAGCGTCGAGAAGCTGAACTACCTGCCGGAAGCGCATACCGACTTCATCCTCGCGGTGATCGGCGAGGAGCTCGGTTTTGTCGGCGTGCTGGTCGTGATCCTGCTGTTCTACTGGATCGTGCGCCGCGCGTTCGAGATCGGTCGCCAGGCGCTCGCGCTCGATCGCACGTTCGCGGGCCTCACCGCGAAGGGCATCGGCATCTGGTTCGGCGCGCAGACCTTCATCAACATGGGCGTGAACCTCGGGCTGCTGCCGACCAAGGGCCTGACGCTGCCGCTCGTGAGCTACGGCGGCTCGGGCATCTTGCTGAACTGCGTCGCGCTCGCGGTGCTGCTGCGGGTCGACTACGAAAACCGGGTGCTGATGCGCGGAGGGAAGGTATGACCGCGTCGCAACGCACGCTGATGGTGATGGCAGGCGGCACCGGGGGCCACGTGTTCCCGGGGCTCGCGGTCGCGCACCGGATGGAAGCGGCGGGCTGGCGCGTCGTGTGGCTCGGCAATCCGGCCGGGATGGAAGCGACGCTCGTGCCGAAGCACGGCATTCCGATGGAGTACGTGCGGTTCGGCGGGCTGCGCGGCAAGGGCCTGAAGACCAAGCTGACGCTGCCGTTCAACCTGCTGCGCGCATGCGGGCAGAGCCTCGCGGCGCTGCGCCGCGTGCGGCCCGACGTCGTGCTCGGAATGGGCGGCTACATCACGTTCCCGGCGGGGGTGATGACTGCACTGTCGGGCCGTCCGCTCGTGCTGCATGAACAGAATTCGATCGCGGGCCTGACGAACAAGGTGCTCGCGAAATTCGCGAAACGCGTGCTTGTCGCGTTCCCCGGTGCGCTGCCGCACGCGGAATGGACGGGTAACCCGATTCGCGCGGAACTTGCGCGCACGGAAGCGCCCAAAGCACGCTATGCATCGCGCAGCGGCCCGCTGAACGTGCTGGTCGTCGGCGGCAGCCTCGGGGCGGCCGCGCTGAACGAAGTCGTGCCGCGCGCGCTGGCGATGCTGACGCCGGGCGAACGCCCGCGCATCGTGCATCAGGCCGGCGCGAAGCACATCGACGCGCTGAAGGCGAATTACGAAGCGGCCGGTTTCGCGGCCGGCGAAGACGTGCGGCTCGTGCCGTTCATCGACGACATGGCGGCCGCGTATGCGGCGGCGGATCTCGTGATCTGCCGGTCGGGCGCGATGACGGTGTCGGAGATCGCGGCGGTGGGCGTGGCGGCGCTGTTCGTGCCGTTCCCGTATGCGGTCGACGATCACCAGACGAACAACGCCGCGTTCCTCGCCGATGCGGGTGGGGCGGTATTGGTGCAACAACGCGACCTGTCGGCGGAACTGCTCGCCGACTGGTTGCGCGGCCAGTCGCGGGCGTCGCTCGCGGACATGGCGGAACGTTCGCGCTCGCTGGCGAAGCCCGAGGCCACCGACGAAGTCGCGCGCGTATGCGCGAAGGCGGCCGGCGCGAACCTGGAAGAACTTAAATGAAACAACCCCCACGCTCACTTCGTTCGCTGCCCCCCGAGGGGGCGGTCAGCCTCCTTGGGGCGGCCCGGCGGAGGCTGACATGAAACACATCGTCAAACACATTCATTTCGTCGGGATCGGCGGCGCGGGCATGAGCGGCATCGCCGAAGTGCTCGTCAACCTCGGCTACGAGGTCAGCGGCTCGGACCTGTCGCGCAACGCGGTGACCGATCGTCTCCAGGCGCTCGGCGCACGGATCGCGATCGGCCACGACGCGGCGAACATCGAGGGCGCGAACGCGGTCGTCGTATCGACGGCCGTGCGCTCGGACAACCCGGAAGTGCTGGCCGCGCGCGCGAAGCGCGTGCCGATCGTGCAGCGCGCAGTGATGCTCGCGGAGCTGATGCGCCTGAAGCAGGGCATCGCGATCGCCGGCACGCACGGCAAGACCACGACGACGAGCCTCGTCGCGAGCGTGCTCGCGGCGGGCGGTCTCGATCCGACCTTCGTGATCGGCGGTCGGCTGATCAGCGCCGGCGCGAACGCGCGGCTCGGCACGGGCGACTTCATCGTCGCCGAGGCCGACGAATCGGACGCGTCGTTCCTGAACCTGTATCCGGTGATCGAAGTCATCACGAACATCGACGCTGACCACATGGACACCTACGGCCACGATTTCGCGCGGCTCAAGCAGGCGTTCATCGAATTCACGCAGCGCCTGCCGTTCTACGGCAGCGCGGTCGTGTGCGTCGACGATCCGAACGTGCGGCAGATCATCCCGTTCATCTCGAAGCCGGTCGTGCGCTACGGGCTGTCGCCGGACGCGCAGGTGCGTGCCGAAGACATCGATGCGCGCGACGGCCGCATGCATTTCACGGTGATCCGCGAAGGGCGCGCGCCGCTCGCGGTCGTGCTGAACATGCCGGGCCTGCACAACGTCCAGAACGCGCTCGCGGCGATCGCGATCGCGACCGATCTCGGCGTGTCGGACGACGCGATCCAGCTGGCATTGGCGGAATTCAACGGCGTCGGCCGGCGCTTCCAGCGCTACGGCGAAGTGCCGACCGCGGACGGCGGCCAGTACACGCTGATCGACGACTACGGCCATCACCCGGTCGAAATGGCAGCGACGATCGCGGCCGCGCGCGGTGCGTTCCCGGGCCGTCGCCTCGTGCTGGCGTTCCAGCCGCACCGCTACACGCGCACGCGCGACTGCTTCGACGATTTCGTCAACGTGCTGTCGACGGTCGATGCGCTGGTGCTGACGGAAGTCTACGCGGCCGGCGAGGCGGCGATCTCGACCGCCAACGGCGACGCGCTGTCGCGTGCGCTGCGCACGGTGGGGAAGGTTGACCCGGTGTTCGTCGCGACGGTCGACGACGTGCCGGACGCATTGGCGAAGGTCGCGCAGAACGGCGACGTGGTGATCACGATGGGCGCGGGTTCGATCGGCGGCGTGCCGGCGAAGGTTGCGCAGCACACTCAACAGAAGGCATGACATGAGCGGGATTGATCCGAAACGTTTCGGCAAGGTGGCGGTGTTGTTCGGCGGCGAGTCCTCGGAGCGCGAGGTGTCGCTCACGTCGGGCAAGCTCGTGCTGCAGGGCCTGCGCGACGCGGGCATCGACGCGCACCCGTTCGACCCGGCCGAGCGCCCGCTGGCGGCGCTGAAGGACGAAGGGTTCGTGCGCGCGTTCAATGCGCTGCACGGCGGCTACGGCGAGAACGGCCAGATCCAGGGTGCGCTCGATTTCTACGGCATTCGCTACACGGGCAGCGGCGTGCTCGGGTCGGCGCTCGGCCTCGACAAGTTCCGCACGAAGCTCGTGTGGCAGCAGACCGGCGTGCCGACGCCGCCGTTCGAGACGGTGCTGCGCGGCGACGACCTCGCCGCACGCGCGACGGACATCGTCGCGAAGCTCGGCCTGCCGCTGTTCGTGAAGCCGGCGAGCGAGGGCTCGAGCGTCGCGGTGCTGAAGGTGAAGACGGCCGACGCACTGCCGGCCGCGCTCGCGGAAGCCGCGACGCATGACCCGATCGTGATCGTCGAGAAGAGCATCGAAGGCGGCGGCGAATACACCGCATGCATCGCCGGCGATCTCGACCTGCCGGTGATCAAGATCGTGCCGGCCGGCGAGTTCTACGACTATCACGCGAAGTACATCGCCGACGACACGCAATACCTGATTCCGTGCGGGCTGCCTGCCGACAAGGAAGCGGAGCTCAAGCGCGTCGCGCGCCGTGCGTTCGACGTGCTCGGCTGCACCGACTGGGGCCGTGCGGACTTCATGCTCGACGCCGACGGCAACGCGTACTTCCTGGAAGTGAACACCGCGCCGGGCATGACCGACCACTCGCTGCCGCCGAAGGCCGCGCGCGCGGTCGGCATCAGCTATTCGGAGCTGGTCGTGAAGGTGCTGTCGCTCACGCTCAACGACTGACGCAGGAACGGAACGACGTATGTGGAACAACGTTCGCCAACTCAACCTTGCCGCCAGCGCGCTGTACGCGCTGTTGCTGCTCGTGTTGGCGGCGGCCGGTTGCTACTGGCTGATCCAGCGCCCGACGTTCGCGCTGCGGGAAATCCGGATCGACGGGGACACCGAGCACATCAATTCGCCGACGGTGCGCGCGGGCGTGGTCGGCCGGCTGAAGGGCAATTTCTTCACGGTCGATCTCGACGCCGCGCGGGCCGCGTTCGAGCAGATGCCCTGGGTGCGCCACGCGAGCGTGCGCCGGGTGTGGCCGAATGCGCTGGCTGTCACGCTCGAGGAGTACAAACCGCTCGGGACCTGGGGCAGCGACCAGCTCGTGAGCGTCGACGGCGAGCTGTTCACCGCGAACCAGGGCGAGCTGGAGCAGGAGCTGCCGGCGTTCGACGGCCCGGAGGGCAGTGCGAAGGAAGTCGTCACGCGGTATCGCGACTTCGGGAAATGGTTTGCGCCGCTGAAGGCGGCGCCGGAAGAAGTGACGCTGTCGGCGCGGTACGCGTGGACGGTGAAGCTGTCGAACGGCATGCAGGTCGAGCTGGGCAAGGAACGCAACAGCGAGTCGCTGCATGACCGGAGCCAGCGCCTGGTCGCCGCATGGCCGGCTGTCACGGAGCGCTGGGGCAACGACATCGAGTACGCGGACCTGCGTTATCCGAACGGATTCGCGATTCGTGCGGCAGGCATGCGGTTCCTGACCGATACCGACAAGCGCAAGAAGTAACGAGAGATCACACGCAAGAGCACTTTATGAGCAAAGACTACAAGGATCTGCTGGTTTCCCTCGACATCGGCACGTCGAAGGTGGTGGCCATCGTCGCCGAGCTGAAGGGCGAAGGCCACTACGAGGTGATCGGTCTCGGCCAGAGCGAGTCGAAGGGTCTGAAGAAAGGTGTGGTGGTCAACATCGAGGCCACCGTGCAGTCGATCCAGCGCGCGCTCGAGGAAGCCGAGCTGATGGCCGACTGCAAGATCACCAACGTGTTCACGGGGATCGCGGGCAGCCACATCCGCAGCTTCAACTCGAGCGGGATGGTCGCGATCAAGGACAAGGAAGTCACGCAGACCGACGTCGCGCGCGTGATCGAGACCGCGAAGGCGATCAACATCCCGACCGACCAGCAGGTGCTGCACATCCTCACGCAGGAATTCATCATCGACGGCCAGGAAGACGTGCGCGAGCCGATCGGGATGAGCGGCATCCGGCTGGAAGTGAAGGTGCACATCGTGACGGGCGCGGTGAGTGCCGCGCAGAACATCGTCAAGTGCGTGCGCCGCTGCGGGCTCGAAGTGAACGACCTGATTCTGCAGCCGCTCGCGTCGTCGCTGGCCGTGCTGACGGAAGACGAAAAGGATCTCGGCGTGGTGCTCGTCGACGTCGGCGGCGGCACGACGGACATCGCGATCTTCGCCGAAGGCGCGATCCGCCATACCGCGGTGATTCCGATCGCCGGCGACCAGATCACGAGCGACATCGCGATGGCGCTGCGCACGCCGACGCCGGATGCGGAAGACATCAAGGTCGGTTACGGCATTGCCAAGCAGGCGCTCGCCGATCCGGACGAAATGGTGGAAGTGCCGGGCCTCGGCGAACGCGGCCCGCGCACGCTGTCGCGCCAGGCGCTCGCAGCCGTGATCGAGCCGCGCGTCGAGGAACTGTTCTCGCTCGTGCAGCAGGTCGTGCGCGAATCGGGTTACGAAGAACTGCTGAGCTCCGGCGTGGTCATTACTGGCGGTGCGTCGATGATGCCCGGCATGGTCGAGCTCGGCGAAGACATTTTCCTGAAACCGGTGCGCATCGGTGCGCCGGAGTATGCAGGTGGCCTCTCCGACGTCGTGCGCAATCCGCGCTACTCGACGGCGATGGGGCTGCTCGTCGAAGGCAGCGCTCAGCGCATGCGCGGCCGCAAGGTCGCCGTGCAGTCCGGCAACGCGGGGCAGGTGTTCTCGCGGATGAAGGAATGGTTCCTGAGCAACTTCTGACGAACCGAACTGAATCGAAATTCGCGCCGGTGCCGGCGGCTGGCGCGCGACAGGGGGTTGCCCGATCTCCTGCCGAATAACGGCCGAGTAGCAGTAATTCTCTTGACGGAGGCAACAATGGAATTCGAAATGCTGGAAACCGAAACCAACGGCACCATCATCAAGGTGGTCGGCGTTGGCGGCGCTGGCGGCAATGCCGTCCAGCACATGATCAACCGCGGCGTGCAGGGCGTCGACTTCATCGTGATGAACACGGATGCACAGGCGCTGTCGCGTTCGCGCGCATCGTCGGTGATCCAGCTCGGCAACACGGGCCTGGGTGCTGGCGCGAAGCCGGAAATGGGCCGTGCGGCAGCGGAAGAAGCGCGTGAGCGCATCGCCGACGCACTGCGCGGCGCGCACATGGTGTTCATCACGGCCGGCATGGGCGGTGGCACGGGCACGGGCGCAGCACCGGTGGTCGCGCAGATCGCGAAGGAGATGGGCATCCTGACGGTGGGTGTCGTCAGCAAGCCGTTCGAATTCGAAGGCGGCAAGCGCATGCGCGTCGCTGAAGCCGGTTCGCAGCAACTGGAGGATCACGTCGACTCGCTGATCGTCGTTCTGAACGACAAGCTGTTCGACGTGATGGGCGACGATGCCGAGATGGACAAGTGCTTCCAGTGCGCGGACGACGTGTTGAACAACGCGGTCGCAGGCATCGCTGAAATCATCAACGTCGATGGCCTCGTGAACGTCGACTTCGAAGACGTGAAGACGGTGATGGGCGAGCAGGGCAAGGCGATGATGGGCACGGCGACGGTCGCTGGCGTCGATCGCGCACGCCTCGCGGCGGAACAGGCCGTGGCGAGCCCGCTGCTCGAAGGCGTCGATCTGTCGGGCGCGCGCGGCGTGCTGGTCAACATCACGTCGAGCCGTTCGCTGCGCCTGTCGGAAACGCGCGAAGTGATGAACACGATCAAGAGCTACGCGGCGGAAGATGCGACGGTGATCTTCGGTGCGGTGTACGACGACGCGATGGGCGATGCACTGCGCGTGACGGTCGTGGCGACGGGTCTGGGCCGTGCGGCGAAGAAGCAGCAGTCGGCACCGATGACGCTGCTGCGCACGGGTACGGACAACCAGCCGGTCAGCGCGGTTTCGCACGGCTATGCACCGGCGCATCACGTCAGCACGGCAGACTACGGCGCGCTCGATACGCCGGCGGTGTGGCGCAATTCGCGCGAAACCGCGGCATCGCACGTGCAGGCGCTGCAGGAGAAGGGGGTCGACACGTACGACATCCCGGCTTTCCTGCGCAAGCAGGCTGACTGACGCAAACACAGGCGAAGCCGCGGCGAAACTGCCGCGGTATCGCCGGCGTGACGGATGCTACGGACCACGACAGGCCGCGTCGGCTGCGACGCCGGGCCGGGAAACGTGCCCTCTCCGCGCAAGCGGGCGGGATGGGCCGTGCTGTCCGCGACACGCTGAAAAACCGTATCGCTATGAGGGACCAGCCATGATTCAAGTGGGCGACGCGCTGCCCGACGCGCAATTGTTCGAGTACATCGACGACGCGCGCGAAGGGTGCACGCTGGGGCCGAACGCCTTCAGCGTGCGCGACCAGGTTGCGGGAAAGCGGGTGGTGATCTTCGGATTGCCGGGCGCTTTCACGCCGACCTGCTCGGCGCAGCATGTGCCGGGCTACGTCGAACACGCCGAGCAATTGCGCGCGGCGGGTATCGACGAGATCTGGTGCGTGTCCGTCAACGACGCATTCGTGATGGGCGCATGGGGACGTGATCTGCACACCGCGGGCAAGGTGCGCATGATGGCGGACGGCAGCGCGGCTTTCACTCATGCGCTGGGGCTGACGCAGGATTTGTCCGCGCGTGGCATGGGAATTCGTTCCCTGCGCTACGCGATGGTGATTGACGGCGGTGTGGTCAAGACGCTGGCCGTCGAGGCGCCGGGCAAATTCGAAGTGAGCGATGCGGCGAGTGTTCTCGCGACGTTGACGTTCTGATCGTGCGGTGCGCCGTTGCCTTCCGGCAACGCTGCTCACCGGCCTCAGGGCAGTTGTAACACGGGCTGATGACCGGAAACGCCTCCGTTCCGGGCATCGGCCCGTCCCGTATCGGCGCGGGTAAACAGTCGAAACAGATTGATACGCAGTTTCAAACTACGCTGAATAGGGAATTACGCTATAATCTCCCCTATCGAATATAACTCCTGATTGATATCTTCAATCACGACGAAGAACATCATGCTGAAGCAGCGCACCATCAAGTCCATCGTGAAGACCGTGGGTATCGGTGTCCACTCGGGCCGCAAGATCGAGCTGACGCTCCGTCCTGCCGCGCCGGGCACGGGCATCGTCTTCTCCCGCGTCGACCTTCCCACGCCCGTCGACATTCCCGCCGCGGCGACGTCGATCGGCGACACGCGGCTCGCGTCGGTGCTGCAGAAGGATGGCGTGCGCGTATCGACCGTCGAGCACCTGATGTCGGCGTGTGCCGGCCTCGGCATCGACAACCTCTATGTCGACGTGACGGCCGAGGAAATCCCGATCATGGACGGCAGCGCGGCGACCTTCGTGTTCCTGATCCAGTCCGCCGGGATCGAGGAGCAGAACGCGCCGAAGCGCTTCGTCAAGGTGAAGAAGACGGTCGAAATCCGCGACGGCGACAAGTTCGCGCGTCTCGATCCGTACTTCGGTTTCAAGCTGAAATTCTCGATCGACTTCCGTCACCCGGCCGTCGACAAGACCGGCCAGGAACTCGAGGTCGATTTCGCGAATACGTCGTATGTGCGCGAGATCGCGCGTGCACGCACGTTCGGCTTCGCACATGAGGCCGAGATGCTGCGCGAGATGGGTCTGGCCCGCGGCGGCAGCATGGAAAACGCGATCGTGCTCGACGAGTACCGCATCCTGAACAACGACGGGCTGCGCTACGACGACGAGTTCGTGAAGCACAAGATGCTCGACGCGATCGGCGACCTGTACGTGATCGGCCATCCGCTGCTGGCGTCGTACACGGCGTACAAGTCGGGCCACGGGCTGAACAACGCGCTGCTGCGCGAACTGCTCGCGAACGAAGATGCGTACGAGATCGTCACGTTCGACGATCCGCAAGCCGCGCCGAAGGGTTTCGCGTTCGACATGCAGACGGCCTTCGCCTGACCTGCGTTCCGCGCAAGCAATAAAAAAAGCAGCCTTCGGGCTGCTTTTTTATTGGCCGGCGCTGGCGCTGCCGGCGGCGCGTATGGTCAGCGCGGTTTAGCGCCATGCCGGGCCGCCATCCGCGCGAGCGCGTCCTGCAGCGGTGACGGTTCGAGATGGTCGGCCAGGTCGCGCAACGCGGCGGCGCCGACCGACGTCATGCGCGCCTGCTTCACGTGAGGCGGCTCCGGCGCATCCTTCGGACGCACGCGCACGCGCAGCGTCGAGACCGGCCAGCCGCGCTTTTGCAGATCGCCGAGCAGCCGCGGCTCGACCTGGCGCAGCCGTGCGGCCAGTGCGTTGTGCGCGGCAAAGAGGGTCAGGGTCCCGTCCTTCACGAAGCCGGGTTCGACGTGGTTCGCCAGGTAGTCGGGCAGGAGCGCGACAAGATCGCGCTGCAGTGACGCGATTTGCTCGACGCCGGCGCGCAGCGCCGCGAACGCGTCGGTGCGGCCCAGCACTTCGGACACGGGTTGCGGGCGATACGGGGCGAGCGGGCCGAAACGCTTGGAAAATCGGTTCATCGAGACATTTTTCGGGCGCGCACGCGCGCGGACGTTGATGCCGATTGTACCCGCGCGGGCCCGGGCACGGGCGGCTTTCGCCCCGTCGGCCCGGCCGTTGGCGTGCAGAGCCCGTCCGCCCGAGACACGGGCGCATGCTTTCCCGCGTGCTAAAATTCGACGTTTGAGTCCACTAATTCGCTAAGCCGCCGAGGCTCGGGCGTCGGGGCGCGCAACACGCGCCGGGCGCCGGTGCTGCGACGCAGGATCCGATCCGATGACAACCGGTTTTCTCCAGAAAATTTTTGGCAGCCGCAACCAGCGGCTCGTCAAGCAATACCAAAAGACCGTCACGACGATCAATGCGCTCGAAACGCAGATCGAGAAGCTGACGGACGACCAGTTGCGCGGCAAGACGGACGAATTCCGCCAGCGGGTCGCGGCCGGCGAGTCGCTCGACAAGCTGCTGCCCGAGGCGTTCGCGGTCTGTCGCGAGGCCAGCCGTCGCGTGCTGAAGATGCGGCACTTCGACGTGCAGATGATCGGCGGCATGGTGCTCCACTACGGGAAGATCGCGGAAATGCGCACCGGCGAGGGCAAGACGCTCGTCGCGACGCTGCCCGTGTACCTGAACGCGCTGGCCGGCCGCGGCGTGCACGTGGTGACCGTCAACGATTACCTCGCGCAGCGCGACGCCGAATGGATGGCGCGCCTCTACAACTTCCTCGGTCTGTCGGTCGGCATCAACCTGTCCGGCATGGAGCACGACCAGAAGCAGCAGGCCTACGCGGCGGACATCACGTACGGCACGAACAACGAATTCGGCTTCGACTACCTGCGCGACAACATGGTCTACGAGACCGACGCGCGCGTGCAGCGGGCACTGAATTTCGCGGTCGTCGACGAAGTGGACTCGATCCTGATCGACGAGGCACGTACGCCGCTGATCATTTCGGGCCAGGCCGAGGATCACACCGAGCTTTACGTGCGGATGAACGCACTGCCGCCGCTGCTCGAGCGCCAGATCGGCGAAGAGAAGGCCGACGGCACGGGCGTCGAGAAGCCGGGCGACTACACGCTCGACGAGAAGGCGCGCCAGGTGTTCCTGACGGAATCGGGCCACGAGAAGGCCGAGCGCCTGCTCGCCGAATGGGGCCTGATCGGTGAGGGCGAGAGCCTGTACGCACCGCAGAACATCACGCTGATGCACCACGTGTACGCGGCGCTGCGCGCACACACGCTGTTCCACAAGGATCAGCACTACGTCGTGCAGAACGGCGAAGTGGTCATCGTCGACGAATTCACGGGCCGCCTGATGGCCGGCCGCCGCTGGTCCGACGGCCTGCACCAGGCGGTCGAGGCGAAGGAACACGTAAAGATCCAGAGCGAGAACCAGACGCTTGCGTCGATCACGTTCCAGAACTACTTCCGGATGTACGCGAAGCTGGCCGGCATGACCGGTACCGCCGACACCGAAGCGTACGAATTCAACGAGATCTACGGTCTCGAGACGGTCGTGATCCCGACCAACCGTCCGCCGAAGCGGATCGACAAGCAGGACCAGATCTACAAGACGGCCAAGGAGCGCTATGACGCGGTGATCCGCGACATCCGCGACTGCTACGAGCGCGGCCAGCCGGTGCTGGTCGGCACGACGTCGATCGAGAACTCGGAACTGCTGTCGCACCTGCTGAAGCAGGCCGGGTTGCCGCACGAGGTGCTGAACGCGAAGCAGCACGAGCGTGAAGCCGCGATCGTCGCGGAAGCCGGCCGTCCGAACCGCATCACGATCGCGACCAACATGGCCGGTCGCGGTACCGACATCGTGCTCGGCGGCAACGCCGAGAAGCAGGCCACGTTCATCGAGGCCGACGAAGCGATCCCGGCAGACGAAAAGGCGCGCCGCATCCAGAAGCTGCACGACGAGTGGGAAACGCTGCACGAGCAGGTGAAGGCCGCGGGCGGCCTGCACATCATCGGCACCGAGCGCCACGAATCGCGCCGGATCGACAACCAGCTGCGCGGCCGTGCGGGCCGCCAGGGCGATCCGGGCTCGTCGCGCTTCTACCTGTCGCTCGACGATCCGCTGCTGCGCATCTTCGCGGGCGACCGCGTGCGCTCGATCATGGATCGCCTGAAG
This sequence comes from Burkholderia sp. Ac-20345, assembly GCF_017104825.1. Taxonomy (NCBI): domain Bacteria; kingdom Pseudomonadati; phylum Pseudomonadota; class Betaproteobacteria; order Burkholderiales; family Burkholderiaceae; genus Burkholderia; species Burkholderia sp. Ac-20345. The sequence continues at coordinate 29,092 of NZ_JAAGPO010000101.1, forward strand.
ATGCCGGAAGGCGAGGCGATCGAGGCCGGCATCGTCACGCGCTCGATCGAATCCGCGCAGCGCAAGGTTGAAGCGCGCAACTTCGACATCCGCAAGCAGCTGCTCGAATACGACGACGTGTCGAACGACCAGCGCAAGGTGATCTACCAGCAGCGCAACGAGCTGCTCGAAGCGCACGACATCACCGAGACGATCAGCGCGATGCGCCACGGCGTGATTACCGAAGTCGTCCGCCAGTTCGTACCGGAAGGCAGCATCGAAGAGCAGTGGGACGTGCCCGAGCTCGAGGAAGCGCTGCGCAACGACTGGCAGCTCGATCTCGCGATCCAGGAAATGGTGAACGAGTCGTCGTCGATCACGGCCGAGGAGATTCTCGACGCCGTGATGACGGCCGCCGACGAGCAGTACGAGGCGAAGGTCGCGATGGTCGGCCGCGAATCGTTCAGCGCGTTCGAGCGCTCGGTGATGCTGCAGACGGTCGACCGCCTGTGGCGCGAGCACCTCGCGGCGCTGGACCACCTGCGCCAGGGTATCCACCTGCGCGGCTATGCGCAGAAGAATCCGAAGCAGGAATACAAGCGCGAAGCGTTCGAGCTGTTCGCCGCGATGCTCGAGGCGATCAAGCAGGAAGTCACGCGCGTCGTGATGAACGTGCAGATCCAGTCGCCGGAGCAGCTCGAGGAAGCGGCCGAGCAGATCGAGGAGCGCGGCGGTCATCTCGAGAACGTCGAGTACCAGCACGCCGATTACGCGGAAGCCGGTGCGCCGGTGGCGAACGTCGCGGCTGCCGCGGCGGCCACGGCAACGGCCGACATGGTCGGCAGCGCGATGACGCACAGCGGCCCCGGCGGCGAAATGCCGAAGGTTGGCCGCAACGATCCATGCCCGTGCGGCAGCGGCAAGAAGTACAAGCAATGTCACGGGAAGCTGTCATGATCGACGGCGGCGCGCGTCACGCGTGCCGCTTCGTTCGCAGCTTCGAGTGAGTGATGTGAGTTGCGGCGGCCCGCGCGTGCGGCCGCCGGTTCTTCCAATCGATGCCGGCGCATGCCGGCATTTTCCATCCGGCAGGTGTGCCCCATGGCTGTCAATTTTCCGTCGATCGATCCCGCCCAACTGCATCCCGTCGCCGGCGTCACGCTCGGCTGGGCGGAAGCGAACATCCGCAAGCCGAATCGCAAGGACGTGCTGGTCATCTCCGTCGACGAAGGCGCGACGGTCGCGGGCGTGTTCACCGAAAACCGCTTCTGCGCGGCGCCGGTCACCGTCTGCCGCGAGCACCTGGCGAAGGTGCGCGCGGGCGGCGCGGGCATTCGCGCGCTCGTCGTGAATACGGGCAATGCGAACGCGGGCACCGGCGAGCCGGGCCTCGTGAACGCACGTGAGACCTGCACGGAACTCGCGCGCCTCGCGGACATCGAGCCGGCGCAAGTGCTGCCGTTCTCGACCGGCGTGATCCTCGAGCCGCTGCCGATCGATCGCCTGAAGGCAGGGCTGCCGGCCGCGCTCGAGAATCGCAAGGCCGCGAACTGGTTCGACGCCGCGCAGGCGATCATGACGACCGACACGCTGCCGAAAGCCACGTCGCGCCAGGTGACGATCGACGGCCACACGGTCACGCTGACGGGCATCAGCAAGGGCGCGGGCATGATCAAGCCGAACATGGCGACGATGCTCGGCTTCCTCGCGTTCGATGCGAACGTCGCGCAGCCGGTGCTCGACACGCTCGTGAAGGAAGTGGCCGACCGCTCGTTCAACTGCATCACGATCGACGGCGATACGTCGACGAACGACTCGTTCATCCTGATCGCGTCGGGCAAGAGCACGCTGCCGGCGATCACGTCGACCGATTCGCCGGCCTACGCGGCGCTGCGCGATGTGGTGACGGAAGTCGCGCAGGTGCTGTCGCAACTGATCGTGCGCGACGGCGAAGGCGCGACGAAATTCATGACGGTGCAGGTCGAAGGCGGCAAGAATGTCGCGGAATGCCGCCAGATCGCTTATGCGATCGGCCATTCGCCGCTCGTGAAGACGGCCTTCTATGCATCCGACCCCAACCTCGGCCGCATTCTCGCGGCGATCGGCTATGCGGGCGTCGCGGATCTCGACGTCGACAAGATCGACCTCTATCTCGACGACGTGCTCGTCGCGAAGGCGGGCGGCCGCAACCCGGCCTACCAGGAAGAGGATGGCCAGCGCGTGATGAAGCAGAGCGAAATCACGATCCGCGTGCTGCTCGGCCGCGGCGACGCGCAGGCCACCATCTGGACGTGCGACCTGTCGCACGACTACGTGAGCATCAACGCGGATTACCGCTCCTGATCGGGGGCGTTCGAACGACATGGACAAGCTTGAACAGTTTCTGACGCGCGCCGAAGCGCTGCTCGGCCGTCTCGAGGGGATGCTGCCGCCCGCGCAGGCCGCGGTCGACTGGAATGCCGCACACGCGTTCCGCTGGCGCAAGCGCCAGGGGCGCGGCTATCTGCAGCCGGTGCCGGCCGTGTCGTCGATCACGCTCGACGACCTGCACAACATCGATCGCCAGAAAGGGCTGATCGAACAGAACACGCGGCAGTTCGTGCAGCGGAAGCCGGCCAACAACGTGCTGCTGACCGGCGCGCGCGGTACCGGCAAGTCGTCGCTGATCAAGGCGTGCCTGAACGCGTATGCGAAGGACGGCCTGCGCCTGATCGAAGTCGACAAGGACGACCTGCACGATCTCGGCGACATCGTCGACCTGATCTCGCAGCGTCCCGAGCGCTTCATCGTGTTCTGCGACGACCTGTCGTTCGAGGAAGGCGAGTCGGGCTACAAGGCGCTGAAGGTTGCGCTCGACGGCTCGATCGCCGCGCAGTCGGACAACGTGCTGATCTACGCGACGTCGAATCGCCGCCATCTGCTGCCCGAGTACATGAGCGACAACGAGACGTACAAGCATCTCCCGGATGGCGAGATTCACCCCGGCGAAGTCGTCGAGGAAAAGATCTCGCTATCGGAGCGCTTCGGCCTGTGGGTCAGCTTCTATCCGTTCAAGCAGGACGACTACCTCGACATCGTCGGGCACTGGCTGCGTCATTTCGGCTGCCCGGATGCGGAGATCGAATCCGCACGCGGTGACGCACTCGTGTGGGCGCTCGAGCGCGGCTCGCGGTCGGGGCGCGTCGCGTGGCAGTTTGCGCGTGACTGGTCGGGCCGCAAGGAGCAGGCATGAGCACGGATCTCGCACAAGGCGCCGTGCGCGCGCCCGACGGCCGCAAGGTGACGGAAGTCGCGGTCGGCGTGATGGTGCAGCCGGACGGCAGTTACCTGCTCGCACAGCGGCTGCAAGGCAAGCCGTATGAAGGCTACTGGGAGTTTCCGGGCGGCAAGCTGGAGGCCGGCGAAAGCGTCGAGGACGCGCTTGCGCGCGAACTGCACGAGGAGCTCGGTATCGAAGTCACGGCCAGCCATCGCTGGCACACGCTCGAGCACGATTATCCGCATGCCTACGTGCGGCTTTATTTCTGCAAGGTGACGGGCTGGACGGGCGAGCCGCACAGCAAGGAAGGGCAGGCGTTCGTGTGGCAGCAACTGCCGGTCGAGGTCGCGCCGTTGCTGCCGGCCGCGCTGCCGGTGCTCGAACTGCTCGAGAAGGAAGCTGCGTCGAACTGACGCCATGATGGCCTGCCGGAAAGGCGGGCCATATCACTGGCGGGCGGTGCCGCGCGCCGCTCAGCTGTCGCGACGGCCGTCCGTGCCGTCTTCTTCCGACGAGGGGCCCTCGTCGGATGATCCACCGATCCGGTACTTTTCCGCGGCCCATGCGCCGAGGTCGAGCTGCTTGCAGCGGGCCGAGCAGAACGGGCGGAACTGATTTTCGGGCGTCCAGCGCACTTCGGCGCCGCACGACGGGCATTTCACAACGGTAGTCATACGAAAGCGATCCGGCCCGTGGCCGTTACAGATTGCACAGTGTCAGATGGAACGGCACGTCGATGTCCACCGCGCGCGGCCGCACATCGCCGTCCTGCATGGTGAACCGTACCCACAGCATGTATTTGTTGGCGCTCGCTTCGGGAATGACGCGCAGCTCCGGCGCCACGCGCACCTGCATCAACTGGTAGGTGCGGCCGGACAGCATCTGCTGGTAGCTGCCCTGCATCGCCATCACCTTCGACGCCTGGCCCGATTCGCGCGCGAGCCGCAGCACGATCGTCACGGCGTCGCGTAGCGGCAGCATCGGCAGGATCCACTTCGCGATGTCCTGGCGTCGCTGCTCGGCGGGCCACTGCTGCCATGCGTAGTACGACGGCAGGTCGAACTTGCACGTGCCGCCGGGAATTACTGCGCGGCTGCGGATGCTGGCGAGCCACTCGTTGTCGACGAGGTGTTGCCCGGTCTTGCCCTGCATCTGCGCGAGATTCGCGAGCGTCTGCTCGATTTCGCCGAGCACGGCTTCGAGCGCGTTCTGCTCGATGCCCGGATTGCCGCGAAAGGGAGCGAGCGTCTGGCGTTGACGTTCGAGCTCCTTCATCAGATCCGATTTCAGGTCCGCGCGGCCCGTTACCTCGGCGATTTCGAACAGCGTCGTCAGCGCGACGTGGTGTTCACGCGGGTCCTCCTGAGCCAAAAAGAACGCGAAGCGCTCGAAGAGATCTTCGAGGCGCAACAGCGTGCGAATTCGCTCGTTGAACGGATACTCGTAAAGAATCAAGCGCGCTCGCCTCTTGGGTAGGGATTGAAACAATGCAGGACATTCTAATGCTCACTCTCTACCCTAGCAACGCGCCAATTTCGTACGCCATCACGATCGCGTGCAATGCTCAGCGCGCGGCGGCCGCGAACCCGAGGTAGCGTTGGTGCAGTGCATCGACCTGCGCGGCGAGAACGTCGGGTGTGGTCGCGTCGTTGACGATGACGTCGTCGGCCGCCGCGAGACGGGCTTCGCGTGTCGCCTGTTTCGCGATGATCGCTTCGACCTGCTCGCGCGTGAAGCCGTTGCGCCGCATCACGCGTGCGATCTGCGTTTCGACCGGGCAGTCGACGACGAGCACGCGGTCGCTGCGCGCCTTCCAGTTGCCTGATTCGACGAGCAGCGGCACGACGAACATCACGTACGGGCCCTGCGCTTCGCGCGCTTCGCGATCGGTCTCCGCGCGGATCAGCGGGTGTGTGATCGCTTCGAGGCGCCGGAGCGCGGCGTCGTCGCTGAAGATCAGTGTGCGCATCTTCGCGCGGTCGAGCGAGCCGTCGGCGGCAACGAAGCCGCGGCCGAATGCCTGTTCGATCGCGGGCATCGCGAGGCCGCCCGGTGCGGTGATGCGATGGGCGATCAGATCGGTATCGACGAGCGACGCGCCACGGGCGCCGAACAGGTCGGCGACGGTCGTCTTGCCGCTGCCGATGCCGCCGGTGAGTCCAATCGCGAACATGTCAGCCTCCGAGCGCCGAATAGAAAGGGGTGCCGAAAAACAGCGTCGCGACGCCGCCTGCCGCGAGGAACGGGCCGAACGGAATCGGCTCCTCGAAGCGCATGCGGCCGCGCCAGGTAGCGATGAGCCCGACGATCGCGCCCGTCACCGCGGCGAACAGCACGACCTGCGGCAGTGCGGCCCAGCCCATCCAGGCGCCGAGCGCGGCGAGCAGCTTCAGGTCGCCGAAACCGATGCCCTCGATGCCGCGCAGCCATTTGAACAGCCAGTAGATCGACCACAGGAACAGATAACCGGCCATGGCACCGATCACGGCCGAGCGCAGCGACGTGAAGGTGCCGCCGAGGTTCAGCACGAGCCCGGCCCAGAGGAGCGGCAGCGTCATCGAGTCGGGCAGGTAGCCCGTCCGGATATCGATTGCGCTCATCGCGAGCAGCGCGGCGCACAGCGCGAACGCGGCAAGCGCGGCGACGGTCGGGCCGAATGCCGCGAGCGAGCCGGCGGCGAGCAGTGCGCACGCGAGCTCGACGAGCGGATAACGGATGCCGATCGCGTGGCCGCAGCGGCGGCAGCGCCCGCGCAGCATCAGGTAGCTGACGAGCGGGATGTTTTCCCATGCGCGCAGCACGTGGCCGCAATGCGGGCAGGCACTGCGCGGGCGCCACAGATCGTAGCGCGGCGGGTAGCCGTCGTCGGGCGGGGCGCTCGCGTTGCCGGTCGCTTCATCGATCTCGGCCTGCCACGCGCGCTGCATCATCACGGGCAACCGGTGCACGACGACATTCAGGAAGCTGCCGATGCAAAGGCCGATGACGACCGCGAACGCATACTGCAGCGCGGGCGGCAGCATCGCCAGCGCGAGCAGCGTGCTCTCGGGCGAATCGGTAACGGCGGACAGGGGCGCTGGCGTCATGTGGCTCAAGGTTCGGACTAAAAGGCGACAGAATCGGTTGCGATGCTACACCACGTTGCCGAGCTGAAGGATGGGCAGGTACATCGCGATCACGAGGCCGCCGACGAGTGCGCCCAGTACGATCACGATCAGCGGTTCGCCGAGCGCGGCGAGTGCATCGAGGCGCGCGTCGAGCTGGCGTTCGCACAGCGCGGCGATGTCGGCGAGCATCGTGTCGAGCGCACCCGTCTCCTCGGCGACGGCGATCGGCTGCACGACGTCGTCCGGAAAGCAGCCGGCCGACTGCATTGCGTCCGCGAGGCGCGCGCCTCGCAGCACGCGGGCTGCGATGTGCGCGGTGGCGTGCTCGAACACTGGATGGCCGGCGGTGCGTTCGAGCGTGGCGAAGGCATCGGCGAGCGGCACGCCGGCGCCGAGCAGTGTCGCAAGCGAGCGGCACCAGCGAGCGGCTGCGAATCGACGCAGCGCGCTACCCGCGAGCGGGGCGTGCAGCAGGCGCCGCGCGACAGCGTGGCGCAGCGGTGCAGACCGCCGCAGCGCGTGATGTGCTGTCAGACCGGCTGCCGCCGTACCGGCAACGAGGACACCGCCCCACGCCGACAGCGCGGAGGACAGCGCGAGCAGCGCGCGGGTCGGCGCCGGCAGTGCGGCGCCGAAACCGTCGAAGATCTGCCGGAACGTCGGCACGACCCACACCATCAATGCGGCCGAGATTGCGAGCCCGAACAGGATGACGGCCGCCGGATAGGCGAGCGCGGCGCGCAGCTTGCGCCACTGCGCGTCGGTGCGCTCGCGGTGCTCGGCGACTCGTGTCAGCACGATGCCGAGCGAGCCGGACGCTTCGCCGACTTCGATCAACTGGCGATACAGCGTGCCGAACTGCGATGGATAGCGTGCGAGTGCCTCGGCGAAGCGCTGGCCGCCGACGATCTCGCGGGCGAGACCTGCGGCGATGCGCGGCAGGCCGTCGCG